>NZ_JBVVQE010000065.1:0-38664 GCF_055811435.1 Mesorhizobium sp. WSM4837 | reverse complement strand
CCCCCGCAAGGGGGGAGATCGGCAGTTCGTTCGAACGGCGCCCTTCCTGCAACGTTGAAGATTGGCGAAAGCCGGCATGCCAGCCAATCTCCCCCCTTGCGGGGGAGATGTCCGGCAGGACAGAGGGGGGTGCGAAGGATCACTGCGGGCGAGCATATTCTTTCAGGACGGGAGCTTTCATCTGTTCGGCTTTCTTCGCATCACCCACCCCAGCCTTCGCCCATGCCTCCGATCGCGGCCACGTCCTGCTTCTGCCCACCGGCTACTACGTCGCCGGCGGCGCGTTCGCGGTCGCAGCCAGTTTTCTTGTCCTGGCGCTGCTGCCCTCGGACCTTCCTGCCCGCTTCTGGCGGCGGCGCCTGCCGCTGTTCGCATTCGGCGACGGCGCGCGGGCGGTCGTCAGCTTGATATCCTTTGCCGGCTTTGTAATTCTGATTGCGGCCGGCCTGTTCGGCAGCCGTGATCCGCTCTCCAACCCGCTGCCGCTGGCGATCTGGACGCTGCTCTGGGTTGGCCTGGTTTTACTGCAGGGGCTGTTCGGCAATCTCTGGTCATGGCTCAATCCGTGGTACGGGCCCTGGCATGTCATTTCGCGCCTGTTCGGCAATCGCAAGGTCGTCAATCACAAGACATGGCGACCGCTTGCGTGGCTCGGCTGCTGGCCGGCTTTCGCGCTGTTCTTCGCCTTCGCCTGGTTCGAGTTGATCGACCCGGCGCCCGACGACCCGGCGCGGCTCGCCTGGGCCGCCGGCCTTTATTGGCTGCTGAGTTTTGCCGCCATGCTGGTGTTCGGCTACCGCGACTGGACCCGGCGCGGTGAGTTCCTGACCGTCTTCCTCGCCATGGTTGCGCGCTTCGCCCTGCTTGAGCGCGACGAAGGCAAGCGCAATGAAGGCGGGCGCAATGAAGGCGGGCGCAATGAAGTCGAGCGCAAGGAAGGCGGTCGGCTCAGTCTGTGCTGGCCGGGCGCCAAGCTCGGCAATGCCGCGCCGCTTTCGCTCAGCGGCATCGCTTTCCTGCTGCTTGCGCTGTCGTCGGTGTCCTTCGACGGCCTGTCGAAAACCTTCTTCTGGCTCGGCCTGTTCGGCATCAATCCGCTGGAATTCCCGGGCCGCACGGCGGTGATCGGCATCGGCAGCTTCGGGCTCGTTTTGACGTTCGTCTTGCTTGCAGCCGCGTTCATCATTGCCATTGTCCTTGGCCAGCATCTTGCCGGCAGCCCGCATTCCCTCAGTCAGGCCGCAGGGCTGCTGGTCTGGTCGATCGTGCCGATCGCGCTCGCCTATCATGTTGCGCACTATCTGACGGCGCTGCTTGTCGATGGCCAATATGCGCTTGCTGCGCTTTCCGACCCGTTCACGCTGGGCTGGAACCTGTTCGGCACCGCCGACATGCCGATCGAAGCCGGCGTCGCTGCCGGCGCCGGCTCGGCACGGTGGCTGTGGAATTTCCAGGCCGGCGTCATCATCATTGGCCACATGCTCGCCGTGCTCGTCGCGCATGGCCTCGCCTGGCGATTGCATCCGCGTCCCGCGGGCGCCGCGCTCAGCCAGTTTCCGCTCACCGTGCTGATGATCGCCTATACGGTCTTCGGCCTGTGGTTGCTTGCCACGCCTTCGGTCGGGTGAGACAAAACCCGGCTTCGATGACGTCGATCAGTCCCCGGGGGAAAGCTCGCTTGCCACGTCAGGGCTTTGATGATTTAGTTTGTACACATGCAATTTCGGCGCTCTTACCAGGAGTGGCCCGTCTCGCTACAGCCATTGGTCAAACTCAAAAACAAGGGGAACTGCCGTGACTGACAAGAATGGGTTTTTCGATCTCTCCAAAATCGGTCTCACCCGCCGCACCGCGCTCAAGGGGTTGGCCGCGGGCGCCGGCCTTGCCGTCGCGCCTGGGTTCGTGCGATACAGCCAGGCGCAAAGCTCGGCGCCGATAAAGATCGGCTTCCAGTGCCACCGCACCGGCATCGGCGCCGCCTATGGCCGCTGGTACGAGCGGACCACCGCAGCCGCGGTCAAGGCGATCAACGAAGCCGGCGGCATCAACGGCCGGCCGGTCGAGGTGATCATCGAGGATGACGGCACCGATCCCGGCCGCGGCGCCGAAGTGGTCGGCAAGTTCGCCACCCAGCACAAGACCGACATCGTCTACGGCACGCTGTTTTCGCATGTCGTCATCGGCTCGGCGCCGGCCGCCGGCGAGGCCAAGATGCCCTATTTTGTCGTCAGCGAAGGCCACCACGTCGCCTCGACCAAGCTCAACCGCTACGTCTTCCAGCCCGGCATCACCGACGTGAAGAGCCAGATCCAGGCGATGGCGCCGTGGATCGCGGCGAATGCCGGCAAGAAGGTGACGCAGATTTTCCCCGATTTCGCCTTCGGCTACGACCATCGCGACTACCTGCCGCCGGCGCTGAAGGCGCAGGGCGCCGAGGTCATCGCCCAGATCGCCATCCCGCCGACGGAATCGTCCTTCACCAAATATTTTCCGCAGATCCCGGCCGAGACCGAGGTGATCTACCACGTCATGGTCGGCCCTGCGGTGCTTACCTTCGTCAAGGAACTCGGCGAGTTCTACGGCTCCAGCCGGCCGCAGCTGTTCGGCTTCATCGATTCGCTCGAAGCCACCGACATCAACAGCCCCGGCCTCGAATTCCTCGACGGCAGCCATTTCTGGGAAGGCTCGCCGCGCTACGCGCAGCCAGATGATTCCGCCGCGCAGAAGGCCTATCGCGCCGCCGTCGGCATCGACGACAATGGCGCTGCCGTCGGCGATCCGAAGGACGTCTCCACCGCCGCGCACATGTTCGGCTGCTGGGAAACGCTCTATGTCGTGAAAAAGGCGATGGAGGATGCCGGCTACAAGGGCCCGGAAGACCGTGCCAAGCTGGTCGAGGCGACCGAGGCCTTGACCGAGTTCGCCGAGGGCCCCGAGCATCCGCAAGGGCCGAAGACCTTCAACGGCAAGATCCACCAGTGTTTTGGCATCCAGAACATCTCAAAGGTCGAAGGCGGCCGGCTGAACGTCGTCCACAAGACCAAGATCGAGGACGGCCTCTACGAGCCGGAAGGGGATTACACGACGCAGCCGCTGTGAGCTTGCACCCCGCCAGCGTATAGCCGATGCACTTCGGACCTCATCTTCTTCTCGCCGCCCTCGAAGGCCTCGTCACCTCCGCCGTGCTGGCGCTGACGGCGCTTGGCCTGTCGCTGGTGTTCGGCGTCATGCGCGTCGTCAATGTCGCCCATGGCGAGTTCTTCATGCTCGGCGCGGTGCTTGCCTGGGCGATCTCCACGGCGATATCAGGCCATCCGGCGCTCGGCTTCCTCGCAGCCCTGGTGCTGGCGCCGCTGATCGTCGGCCTGATCGCGCTGGTCTCCGAACGGCTGGTGCTGCGCCGGCTGAATTACAATCCGGAAGCCACCATCGTCGCCACCATCGGCATGCTCTACATCATCCAGCAACTGGCGCTGACCTTTTATGGTCCGGAGGCACGGCCAGTGGAGCCGCCCTTCAGCTACCGCATCCTTTTGCCGTGGTTCGGCTACTCCGGCTACAAGCTGTCGATCATCGCCGCATCCGCGCTTCTGCTGGTGGCGACCTGGTTCGTGCTGACGCGTACGAGAATCGGCGTCGTCATGCGCGCCACGCAATATGACAGCGAAACGGCGCAGGCCCTTGGCATTCCGGTCGACCGCGTCTATGCCGGCGTCTTCGCGCTCGGCGCCATGCTGGCGGCGGTGGCCGCGGTGCTGATCGTGCCGATCAGCCAGGCGCATTACCTGATGGGACAGGACCCGCTGCTGCTGTCCTTCATCGTCGTCATCATCGGCGGCCTCGGCTCGCTGCGCGGAACCGTGGTCGCCGCCGTGCTCATCGGCCTGTCGGACGGCATCATCTCGGTGTTCTTCTCGCCGACGCTGGCCAAGATCATCGCCACGCTGCTGGTGGCCATGGTGCTGGTGTTCCGGCCGCAAGGGCTGTTCGGGACGGCATCGCGATGAAGGAGGCTTCACCGTCAAAGGCCTATGCGTTGCATCTGGGCGTCATCGTCCTGCTGTTCGCCCTAAGCTTCGTCCTGCCGGAATATCACCACGGGCTGCTCGCCCGCATCATGGTGCTGGCGGTTTTCGCCATGGGCTACAACCTGCTGTTCGGCTATGTCGGGTTGCTCAGCCTCGGCCACGCCATGTTCTTTTCGGCTGGGCTCTATGGCGCAGGCCTTGCCGTCATCCACCTCGGCTGGAGTGTGCCGGCCGCCTTCGCCGCCGGCCTTGCCTGCGGCGCGCTTCTCGCGCTGGTGATCGGGCTGCTGGCGCTGCGCACTTCCGGTGTCGCCTTCATGATCGTCACCATGATGTTCGCGCAGGTGTTCTATCTGATAATCCTCTATCTCGCGGCCTGGACCGGCGGCGATCAGGGCCTGGTGGTGCCGCAGTCGGCGCGTGTGCTTGTTTTGGGCGACACCTCGCTCGGCCTCACCAATCCGACCGTGCGCTACATGAGCGCGCTGGTCCTGTTCTCGATCGTGCTGCTGGTGACGCTCGGCATAGTCCGCTCCAGGTATGGTCGTGTGCTGGTCGCCATCCGCGAAAACGAGGAGCGGACCAAAATGCTTGGCTACGACATTTTTTCCAACAAGCTTGCCGCGGTCGTCGTCTCCGGCACCATTTGCGCGGCATCGGGCGCCGCCTACGCGCTGCTGTTCGGTTATGTCGGATCGACCTTCGCCTCGGTGCAATATTCCATCCTGCCGTTGCTCTGGGTGCTGCTCGGCGGTGCTGCGACCACGCTCGGTCCGCTGATCGGCACTCTGTTCATGTACTATGTCGTCGACGTCACCAGCGGCTACACCTCGGCCTATCTGCTGATCGTCGGCATCGCCCTCATCGCGCTGGTGCTGTTCTTTCCCAGGGGCATTCTCGGCACCATCCGCCAGCGCTGGCTCGCATGGCTGCCATGATGCCGCTGCTGACGACCAAAGGCCTGTCCCGCAATTTCGGCGGCCTGCGCGCTGTCGATGGTGTCGATTTCGCCCTCATGCCGGGCGAGATCCGCGCCGTCATCGGCCCCAATGGCGCCGGCAAGACCACCTTCGTCAGCCTGATCAGCGGCCGCATCCAGCCGTCATCGGGCATGATCGTCTTCGACGGCGCCGACATTACCAACCTGCCGGCCTACGCCAGGGTCCGCCTTGGCATCGCCTACACCTTCCAGATCACCAGCGTCTTCGCCAACCTCACCGCCTACGACAATGTCGCGCTGCCGGTGCAGCGCACGCTGACCGACGGCCGCTCGAAAGGTGCTGTGCATGCCGGCGTCATGGCGGCGCTGGAGCGCACCGGCCTTGCTGACCGCGCCCATATGCCGGCCGGGCAATTGTCCTATGGCCATCAGCGCCTGCTCGAAGTGGCGATGGGGCTGGCGCTGAAACCGCGCCTGCTGATCCTCGACGAGCCGACGCAGGGACTGGCCGACAGCGAGATCGACAATTTCATCGGGCTGGTGCGCGAGATCGCCAAAAGCGCCACCGTGCTGCTGATCGAGCACAACATGCCGGTGGTCATGCAGCTTGCCGACCGCATCACCGTCTTCAACGCCGGCAAGATCCTGGCCGAAGGCACGCCCGAGCAGGTCCGCGCCAATACGCAAGTGCAGGACGCCTATTTGGGGACGACCCCATGACGCAACCACGGGCTGAAGCACTGACCATCTCCGGGCTCGACTGCTTCTACGGCGAGGTCCAGGTGCTCTACGGCCTCGACCTCGTGCTGAACAAGGGCGAGGTGCTTTGCCTGTTCGGCCGCAACGGCGCCGGCAAGACGACGACGCTGAAGGCGATCATGGGACTCGTTCCCACACGCGCCGGCTCGATCAGGCTCGACGGCAGGGAATTGACCGGCCTGCCGGCGCACGACGTGCCGAAGGCCGGCGTCGCCTATGTGCCGCAGGGCCGGCGGCTGTTTGCCGAGATGACGGTGGCCGAAAACATCGAGATCGGCCTGATGGCCCGCGGCAAGGGCAAGGCGACGCGCGAAAACGTGCTCGACCTCTTCCCGCTGCTGCGCCAGCGGCTGAGACAACGCTCCGGCACGCTGTCGGGCGGCGAGCAGCAAATGCTGGCCATGGCTCGGGCCCTGTGTCTCGAACCGCAGGTGCTTCTGCTCGACGAGCCGACCGAAGGGCTGATGCCGTCGATGATCGCAAAAATCCGCGAGACGGTAGCGAAGCTGCGGGTATCAGGCGTCTCGACGATCCTGGTCGAGCAGCGCGTCGATGCCGTGCTGTCCGTCGCCGACCGGGTCTCGTTCATCGAAAACGGCCGCAACCGCGAGACCGTCGATGTCGAGGAGCTCCGTGCCGATCCGTCGGCGGTCCGCCGCTATGTCGGCGTCGGCTGATCAGCGAAAGAACAGGAAACCCGCGATCAGGAATATCGGGATCAGCACCGCGCCCGACCATGCCATGTAGCCGAAGAAGCCTGGCATTTTTACGCCGCGATGCCTGGCAATGGCGTAAACCATGAAATTTGGCGCATTGCCGATATAGGTGTTGGCGCCCATGAACACCGCGCCGGCCGAGATCGCCGCCAGCGTCGAGGCGAAGGTGGTCATCAGATGCTGCGGATCGCCGCCGGCGAGCTCAAAGAACACCAGATAGGTCGGCGCATTGTCGAGGAAGGAAGACAGCGCTCCGGTCATCCAGAAATACGCCAGGTCGTTGGGCTCGCCCGTCGGCGAACTGACCAGCGAGACCAGCGGCGCCAGCGCGCCGTCAGCACCGGCCCTGAGAATGGCGATGACCGGAACGATGCAGATGAAGATGCCGGCGAACAGTTTTGCCACTTCGGCGATCGGCTCCCAGTGGAAGTTGTTCGCCCGCCTGTGGCTCTTGCTTGAGACAGCGAGCGAAAGCAAGGCGAGGGCCAGGATGATGGCGTCGCGCACAAGGTTCTGCAATTCAAGGCTCACGCCCTGGACGGAAAACGCCACGCCCGGCTTCCAGGTCGCGGAAAGCAGGATCGCGCCGATCACCCCGGCCAGCAGCGGGAAGTTGGCCAGGCCTCGGATGCGCACCTTGGTGTCCGGTGTCGGATCCTTGATCTTCGGCGCACCGGCCTCGCGGCGATGCAGGATGATGTCCATGGCCAGGAAGACGGCCAGCACCAGGCCGCCAACGAACAGTGTCTCCTGATAGAGATTGGTGGTGGTCCAGAAGAAATCGACGCCGCGCAGGAAGCCGACGAACAGCGGCGGATCACCGAGCGGCGTCAGCGAGCCGCCGATGTTGGACACCAGGAAAATGAAGAAGATGACGACATGGGCGTTGAACGGCCGGTTGTCGTTGGCGCGCAGGATCGGCCTGATCAGGATCATCGAGGCGCCGGTCGTGCCGATGACCGAGGCGAGCATCGCCCCGATCAGCAGCAGTCCGGCATTCACCAGCGGCGTGCCGTGGATGTTGCCGGCGACGAGGATGCCGCCCGAAATGGTGAACAGCGCAAACAGAAGAATGATGAACGACATGTATTCGGTGAGCAGCGCATGCAGCACCGCCTCTGCAGCCGAAGCCATGCCGAACGCCAGCGCCAGCGGCACGACCGCAAGCGCCGCCCAGAACAAGGTGATCTTGCCGTAGTGATGCTCCCAGACATGGTGGAAGAGCAATGGCCCGGTGGCGATCGACAGAAGCAGGCCGGCAAAGGGCAGCGCCCACCACAGTGACATTGTTTCGCCGGGCAATTCGTGGGCCTCGGCTGCAAGCACTGTTCCCGGAAACAGGGTTGCGACTGCCACCACAGCGCCCGCCGTCAAAGCCGCCGCAAACCGCATAATGCCCCCTCTGGAATTGTGTCGAATGCGATTGGTGATGTTCAAGCCAGCGTCACGCCGGCATCGCGCATTCGGTTCAGCATCGTCTCGAGTGAGCCATTGAGATCGATGCCGCGGCAGGCGTCGAGCCGCACTGTCGTGTGAAAGCCGTGCTTGACCGCGTCGAGCGCCGAGAAGGCGACGCAATAATCGGTCGCCAGGCCGACCATGGTCAGCGTGTCGATGCCGCGCTCCCTGAGATAGCTGGCAAGGCCGGTCGGCGTCGCATGGTCGTTCTCGAAGAAAGCCGAATAGCTGTCGATCTCCGGGCGGAAACCCTTGCGGATCACCAATTCGGCCCTGGTCCAGGCAAGGCCCGAATGGAAATCCGAACCCAGGCTGCCCTGGATGCAGTGGTCGGGCCACAGCGTCTGCGGCCCATAGGGCATCTCGATCGTTTCGAACGGCTGCTTGCCGGGATGATTGGAGGCAAAGCTCGAATGGCCGGCGGGATGCCAGTCCTGCGTCAGCACGACATGTTCGGTCCGCCGGATCAGGTCGTTGACCAGCGGCACGATCTCGTCGCCGCCGGCCACCGCCAGCGCGCCGCCCGGACAGAAATCGTTCTGCAGGTCGATGATGACAAGCGCTTCGTCGGCCATGGAGCCTCCCTCTTGTTTGTCCCGGAGGCATGAAGTCTGCCGAAACGTGGAATCCGGTGTTCGAACCCGCCGAAAATGCCGCTGACGCAACGGATGCAGAAACTTGACCAGATGGCCGGCTGCGTCAACTCCAACGGCATAACAAATGCGTGCCGTCGCGCCGATGCGGATAGCGGCTCGAAACTCTGGCTTTGACAATTCCTGCCGGCTTGATATCATTTGCATACGAATGAATTTGACCGGCCCGAATGCCGGAAGGATTCCCTATTTTTGGGAAGGCCCATTTTTTGGGAAGGCGGGCGTGATCCGTTACGCGAAACCCACCACGGTCGATGAGGCGCTCACTTTGCTTGGCGAGGCTCGGTGGCGCATCCTTGCCGGCGGCACCGATTTCTACCCGGCACAAGGAGCCAAGCCTTTCCGCGACAATGTCCTCGATATCAACGGCTTGGCGACGCTGCGTGGTATTGCTGAGACCGACAGCCATTGGCTCATCGGCGCGCGCACGACCTGGACCGATCTTGTCCGTCATCCGCTGCCGGCGGCCTTCGACGCGCTGAAGCAGGCGGCGCGGGAAGTCGGCTCCGTCCAGATTCAGAACGTCGCCTCCATCGCCGGCAATCTCTGCAACGCCTCCCCGGCGGCCGACGGCGTGCCGGCGCTGCTCGTCCTCGACGCCGAGGTCGAACTTCGCGCGGTGGCGATGGTCCGCCATCTGCCGCTGGAAAAATTCATCCTGGGGAACCGCCGCACGGAACTGCAGCCGGGCGAAATGGTCACCGCCATCCGCGTGCCGAAAGAAGCGGCCACCGGCACGTCGGTTTTCGAAAAACTCGGCGCGCGCCGCTATCTCGTCATTTCGATAGCCATGGCGGCGGCTCGCTTGACCATTGAGGATGGCATCGTCGCCAACGCCGCCGTCGCCGTCGGCTCCTGTTCGGCGGTCGCCAGGCGTCTTGCAAGTGTCGAAGCAGCTTTGCGCGGCGTCCCGGTCGACGGATCTCTCGTCGCTGCGATCCAGTCCGCACCGATGGACGAGCTTTCGCCGATCGACGACGTGCGCGGCAGCGCCGAATACCGGCTGGACGCCGCGCGCGAGATTGTCGCCCGCGCCGTTCTCGGTGCCGCGGGTCACGCGTCGGTCGGGAAGGTAGCGGCGGCATGAGCCAAGCTCAACCTGGCATGACCAAAACTCAGCCTGGCATGAGCGGAGCTCAGCCTGGCATGAGCGGAGCTCAGACTGGCGTGAGCATGGAGCGCGCCGACATCGCCTTCGAGGTCAACGGCGCCGCCGTCTCTGTCTGCGTGCCGCCGGTTCGCCGTCTCTCTTCGGTGCTGCGTGACGAATTGCGGCTGACCGGCACCAAGGTCGGCTGCGACGCCGGCGACTGCGGCGCCTGCACGGTGCTTGTCAACGGCGAACCCGTCTGCGCCTGCCTGATGTCTGCGGCGTCTGCCGCCGGCACCGTGGTGACCACGGTCGAGGGTCTCGCCAACGGCAGATTGTCGGCGCTGCAGGCCTCGTTTCTCGACCATGGCGCGGCGCAATGCGGCATCTGCACACCCGGCCTGCTCATCGCGGCGACAGCGCTTCTGGACAGCAACCCCAATCCAACCGAGGCCGAAACTCTGGATGCCCTGGGCGGCGTCCTCTGCCGCTGCACCGGCTATCGCAAGATCGTCGCTGCGGTGATGGATGCGGGACGGTTCGCGAGCGAATTTTTGACCGACGGCGCTGCCCCTCATCCGCCTGCCGGCACCTTCTCCCCGCATAATGACGGGGAGAAAGGACAAGTTTCTGCGCTGGCTACCCCTTCTCTCGATCTTGACCGCAGAATGCCGATCTCAGGCCACGCCGTCGGCTCCTCTCCAATTCGCCTCGACGGCCTGCCGAAAGTCACCGGCGGGGAAAAATTCGGCGGCGATTCCTTCCCGGCCGAAGCGCTGGCGGTGCTGGTGGTTCGCTCGCCGCATCATCACGCCCGCTTCGCCTTCGGCGATCTCGACGCCTGGGTGAAAGTCCATCCCGGCATCGTCGGCGTCTTCACCGCTGCCGACATTCCGGGAAGGAACTGCTTCGGCGTCATCGCGCCTTTTGCCGACCAGCCGGCGCTGGCCGAGGATTTTTCGCGCTTTCGCGGCGAGGCGGTGGCGCTGGTTGCCGGCGAGCGCGAGGCCATCCTCGATCTGGATCTTGCGGATTTTCCTGTTCGATGGACCGAGTTGCCGCATGTGCTGCAGCCTTGCGAGGCGCAGGCCGGCGGCGTGCGGCTGATCCACGAGAACCGGCCGGCAAACCTGCTCACATCAGGCTTTGTCGAGCGCGGTGACCCCGACGCCGCCCTTGCCGGCGCTACGTTCACTGTTTCCGGCGCCATCGACACGTCCTATGTCGAGCACGCCTATATCGAGCCGGAAGCCGGCTATGCCTATATGGACGGCGACACGCTGGTCGTCGTCGCCTGCACGCAGGCGCCCTATATGGACCGGGACGACGTGGCAAAAGTGCTTGGCCTTGCCGTCGACAAGGTGCGGATCGTGCCGACCGCCACCGGCGGCGGCTTCGGCTCCAAGCTCGACGTTTCGTTGCAGCCGCTGATCGGTCTGGTCGCGATGAAGACCGGGCGGCCGGTGGCACTCGCCTATACCCGTCATGAATCGATGATCTCGACCACCAAGCGTCATCCCGCCGAGATGAAGGCGACCATCGGCGCCGATGCCGATGGCCGCGTCACCGGCATGGTCTTCGCAGGCGATTTCAACACCGGCGCCTATGCGAGTTGGGGACCGACCGTCGCCAACCGCGTGCCGGTGCATGCTTCCGGTCCCTATGCGACGCCGAATTATCGGGCCGAAGGCCGCGCCATCCACACGAATGGGCCGATCTCCGGTGCCTTCCGCGGTTTCGGCGTGCCGCAGGCGACGATCATGCAGGAGACGCTCTACGACGAACTTGCCGCAAAGCTTGGGCTGGATCGGCTCGATTTTCGCCTGAAAAACTGCCTTCGTAACGGATCCGAAACGGTTACCGGCCAGAGGCTGGAATCGGGCGTCGGCATCGCCGACTGCCTCGAAGCGCTGCGGCCGCATTGGATGCGTGCGCTTGTCGATGCCGATGCGTTCAACAGTGCCAATGACAGCAGGAAACGCGGCGTCGGTGTCGCCTCCTGCTGGTATGGCTGCGGCAACACCTCCCTGCCCAATCCGTCGACCATCAGGGTCGGCATCTCGGCTGAAGGCGATGTCGTCCTGCATCAGGGCGCGGTCGATATCGGGCAAGGTTCGAACACGGTCATTGCGCAGATCTGTGCCGACGCGGTCGGCCTGCCGCTCGAAAAATTCCGCTTGAAAAGCGCCGACACGGCGATCACGCCGGACGCCGGCAAGACGTCCGCCTCGCGTCAGACCTTCGTGACCGGCAAGGCCGCCGAAAAGGCCGGCCGTGCCTTGCGCGAGACGATGCTGCGCTTCGCCAATGTGTCGGAGAGAGCGGCGATCGCTCTGGATGGCGCAAGCCTGGTCATCCGCGAGGGCGAAGCGACACGGCATATCGATTTGTCCACGCTGAAGGCCGATGCCGACGGCTTGGTCTTTCGCGCTGAGGAAAGCTATGACCCGCCGACCCTGCCGCTCGACGCCAGGGGCCAGGGCAAGCCTTACGCCGTCTATGGCTACGGCGCGCAGATCGCCGAACTGGAGGTCGACCTCAAGCTCGGCACGGTCAAGCTGATCAAGATCACCGCCGCGCATGATGTCGGCAAGGCGATCAATCCGCTGCTCGCCGAAGGCCAGATCGAGGGCGGCATCGCGCAAGGCATCGGCATGGCGCTGATGGAGGAATACATCCCCGGCCGCACCGAGAATCTGCACGACTACCTGATCCCGACGATCGGCGACGTGCCGCCGATCGAGACCATCCTGATCGAAGTTCCGGATCCGGAAGGACCCTTTGGCGCCAAGGGCCTGGGCGAGCATGTGCTGATCCCGACGGCACCGGCGATCCTCAATGCCATCCGCCATGCCACCGGTGCCCTGGTCAGCAAAATTCCGGCGACGCCGAGCCGCATCCGCGCCGCGATCCGCGACAAGGAGGCACGCCGATGAGCGAGCTTGCCGAACGTTTCGAGACGCATGATCCCGGCGAGAAGCAGGTGGCGGAAAAGATCCGCTGCGACGCCTGCCCGGTCATGTGCTACATAGCAGACGGCCGCACCGGCGCCTGCGACCGCTACGGCAATGTCGGCGGCAGGATCGTCCGGATGGATCCGCTGACCATCCTCGACCACGCGACTGAGGCCGGCGGCGCGGTCGTGCCGTTTGTCGCCGAGGGCGAAGAATGGGACGGCGAACTGGTCAACACCGGCCGCCGCTTCGTCACCGCGATCGGCGCCGGCACCACCTATCCCGACTACAAGCCGGCGCCTTTCATCGTCAGCCAGGAGGTCGAAGGCGTCGATCTCGTCACTGTCGTCACCGAGGGCATCTTCTCCTACTGCGGCGTCAAGGTGAAGATCGACACCGACCGGCATATCGGCCCCGAAACGGCAACGGTGCGCGCCGGAGGCGAGGCGATCGGCCATGTCACGACAGGCGAATATGGCTCGCAGATGCTGTCGCTGGGCGGCGTGCATCATCTGACCGGCGGCTCGAAAGCCGAAGGTCGTGCCACCTGCGATGCGCTGCTCAATCTGTGCAGCCGCAAGCCGGTCGAACTCACCATCGACGGCGGTGCCACCGTCATCGTCGAAGCCGGCAAGCCGCCGGTCATCGACGGCAAGCTCGAGCAGCGGATGCGCGTCGGCTGCGGCTCGGCCACCATCGGCATGTTCGCCACCCAGTGGCGCGGCCTGGTCGACGAGGTGGTGGTGGTCGACGACCACATCACCGGCGTCGTCTCCGAGCATCAGGCAGGCAAGGTGCTCGGCTGGCAGGACACCGGGATAAAAATCATCGGCCGCCGTTCGACGCCGGGCCGCTATTTCAAGGTGTCGGAGCCCGGCCTCGGCTGGGGCGGCACCAGCATTTCCGACCCCCTGTCGATCCTTGGCGAATGGAATGCGAAGAAGGGCGCGCGACCCGGCCTGTCGCTGCTGATGGTCTCGACCACCGGCGAGCAGTTCGCCTATTACGAGCTCGACGACGAATTGAAGCCGGTGCAGAAACCATTCCCCGAGCGGCTGCAGAAATCCGTCGGCCTGATCGAGGAGAATTGCGAGCCGGCGCTGTGCACCGTGCTGTTCGTCGGTGGTGCCGGCGGCTCGCTGCGCGCCGGCGTCACCGAGAACCCGGTCAATCTGACCCGCTCGGTGCAGGGCCTGACGACTTATGTGACGGTCGGCGGCGCGCCGGTCTATGTCTGGCCGGGCGGCGGCATCACGCTGATGGTCGATGTAACCCGCGTGCCGGAAGGCGCCTTCGGCTATGTACCGACGCCGGCGCTGGTGGCGCCGATCGAGTTCACCCTGCGTCGCGACGATTATATCAGGCTCGGAGGCTACGAAGCCGAGATCCGCAGCGTTGACGACATTCTCGCCAAAGGCGGCGAGTATCTCAACCCGCGCCGCGGCACGGCTGCGCCGGCCAGCAACCCATGGCCGCCGCTGGCGCAGCTGCGGCGCGCAACGGCAGACGGGGCCAAGTGATGAACGGCCCGCAGGCGCATTGGCTTGAGGACGGCAGCCGGCTGCATCTCAATCATGGCCCGATCGACCTGATCGTCGAGGCATTTGGCGAAGCGGACGAACGCCGCGCCGCCTATGGCCAGGCGGTGGCGCGGGTTCAAACAATCCTGCAGGAGCTCGTCGACGAACTGCCAGAACTGCGCCGCCCGGCCTCGTCGCGACCACGTGCTTTCGCTGGCCCGACGGCGCGACGCATGGAAGCGGTGGTTGTTCCGCTGGCGAAACAATTCATCACGCCGATGGCTGCGGTCGCCGGTTCGGTAGCCGACGAAATGCTTGGCGCGCTGCTGGCCGGTCGCCGGCTCGATCGCGCCTACGTCAACAATGGCGGCGACAGCGCGATCCATCTCGGCAATGGCCGGTCCATGACGCTTGCCATTGCCGGGACAGGTCATGGACTGGCGGACCGGATCACCATCCGCGCCGAAGACGGGATCCGCGGCATCGCGACCAGCGGCTGGCGCGGCCGTTCCTTTTCGCTCGGCATCGCCGACGCTGTTACTGTACTGGCGCGGACCGGTGCTGAAGCCGATGCCGCCGCGACCCTGATCGCCAACGCCGTCAACCTGCCCGGTCATCGCGCCATCAAGCGCATGCCGGCGCGCGATCTGGCGCCCGACAGCGACCTTGGTGATCGCCTGGTCACCCAGGGCGTCGGCGCGCTTTCCTCCAGCGAAATCGGTAAGGCGCTGGATAGCGGGCTCGCTATCGCCGAAGATTTTCGGCGACATGGCCTGATTGCCGCTTCAGCGCTGTTCCTTGCCGGTCAGGCACGGATCGCCGGTCCCATGGCGCTCGTTGCGCCCAACGAGAAATCGAGGAAGGAAATTGCCCATGCCTGAGTTTGCGATCCGCAAGATTGCGGTGCTGACCGAGGAGATATTTCACGAGGGCGGGCCAGTGGCGAAGGTGCCGCGCCGCCGCGCCGCCGCCATGGCGGTGGTGAACAACCCATTCGCCGGCCGTTACGTGGAAGACCTGCAGAGCGCCATGGACGATCTGAAGCCGCTCGGCCTGCTGCTCTCCGACAAACTCATCGCCGCGTTGGGCGGCGACGTGAAAGAGATCGACGGCTACGGCAAGGGCGCCATCGTCGGTATCGCCGGCGAACTGGAGCATGGCGCGCTGTGGCATGTGCCTGGCGGCTATGCCATGCGCGAGCGGCTCGGCGACGCCAAGGCGATCGTGCCGTCGGCAAAGAAGGTCGGCGCCTTCGGCGCGCGGCTCGACGTGCCGCTCGGCCATATCAACGCCGCCTATGTCCGCAGCCATTTCGATGCCATGGAGGTCGGTATCAGCGACGGGCCTCGTCCCGACGAGATCCTGTTCTGCCTCGCCATGACCTGCGGCCCGCGCGTGCACGACCGCATGGGCGGCCTCGCGGCAAAGGACATCAAGGCATGGGACGGACTGCGGTGAGCGCCGAAGACGTCAAGCTCAAGCTTGTCGAGGCCGAGGAGCCCGACGAGAACGATTACCGCCTGCAGGAGCAGGTCGGCTTCATCCTGCGCAAGGCGCACCAGCGCCATGTCTCGATCTTCGCCGCGCACATCGCCGACCTGACGCCGCCGCAATTCGCCGCCTTGGCCAAATTGCACGATGTCGGCGAGACCTCGCAGAACCAGCTTGGCAGCCTGATCGCCATGGACGCGGCGACGGTGAAAGGTGTCATCGACCGGCTCAAGGCGCGCGGCCTGGTCGAGCTTTCAAAGCATGAGGTCGACAAAAGGCGCCTGCTGGTCAATCTGACCGCTGAAGGCCGCAAAGCCGTCGAGCGGCTGATCCCGATCGCCCGCGAGATCACCGAGGAAACGCTGGCGCCGCTTTCGGCCAAGGAGGCCGCCATTTTCATGAGGCTTTTGGCCAAGCTGGCGTGAGCGCGGCCTTGGTCAGTGCTGCCCCTCACCTGCCTGCCGGCATCCTCTCCCCGTAGAACGGGGAGAGGGGCGCCGTCATCGACGACTTCGTCTCAGAGCCCGTGCTCCTTCAGGATCTGGGCGGCATTCTCCTTGGTGATCTTCTGCGTCGGCAGCGTGATGGTCTTTTCGACCTTCTCGCCGTTCAGGAACTTGATCGCCTGCCGCAGCCCTTCGGCACCCGGCGTCACATAGGTGAACGTTGCCGTCAGCTCGCCATTGGTAACA
This sequence comes from Mesorhizobium sp. WSM4837, assembly GCF_055811435.1. Taxonomy (NCBI): domain Bacteria; kingdom Pseudomonadati; phylum Pseudomonadota; class Alphaproteobacteria; order Hyphomicrobiales; family Phyllobacteriaceae; genus Mesorhizobium; species Mesorhizobium sp. WSM4837. Next base: position 22,363 of record NZ_JBVVQE010000065.1, on the reverse strand, counting down.
AGCTGCACGCCTTCATTGGGCAGGCCGTCGATGCCGATGAACTTGATGTCCTTCTCGCGGCCGACATCCTTGGCGGCAAGATAGGCGCCGTAGGCCATCGGGTCGTTATGACCATAGACGAGGTCGATCTTCTCGTTGTTGCGCAGCGCCGTGGCCATGATGTTGTAGGCCTGGTCCTGTTTCCAGTCGCCCGACTGCTGGTCGAGCAAATATTTTATGCCCGGTTCCTTGTCGGTGAATTCATGGAAGCCGTCATGGCGGTCATGTGCCGGCTGGGTGCCCATGCCGCCCCAGATCTCGACGACATTGCCTGATGCCTTGCCCTTGCCGCCGAGCAATTCGACGGCGTATTCACCGGCAGCCCGCCCGATCAGCTTGTTGTCGCCGCCGACGAACTGCGTGTAGTCCTTGGTTTCGACATTGCGGTCGAGCACGAAGACCGGGATCTTGGCGTCGATCGCCTGCTGCACGACGCCGGTCAACCCGGCGGATTCCTTCGGTGACACCAGCAGCGCATCGACTTCCTGGCGGATCAGGTTCTCGACATCGGCGACCTGCTTTTCCGTCTTGTCCTCGCCGTCGGTGACGATCAGCTCGACTTCCGGATGCTTGGCGGCCTCGGCCAGGATGTCCTTGTTGAACTGGGCGCGCCACGGCTCGATGGTCGTCACCTGCGAGAAGCCGATCTTCCACTTCTTGTCCTGCGCGTAGGCGTTGCCGCTGGCCAAAAGCGCGGTCGTGGTCAGCAGTGCCGCGGTGACAGCGGCAAGCTTCAACAATTCACGTCGTTTCATTTCTTGTTTCCTCCAAGATTTAGAGACGGGGTCTCTTTTGACGGCCGCTTTGCTGCGGTCGTTTCCTTTTGCGCCGTTTTTCCAAAGGGCAGGCGCAGATAGTAGAGAAGATCACCGGCATTGCGTTCCTGGACGAGCACGGTGCCGATGATGATCATCCCCTTCAGCACGAGCTGAAGGTTCGAATTGATGTTGTGCAATTGCAGGATGTTCGAGAGCAGTCCGAAGATCAGCACGCCGCAGAATGTGCCGATCAGGCTGCCGCGTCCGCCCATCAGGCTGGTGCCGCCGATGACCACGGCGGCGATGGCATCGAGCTCCAGCCCGGCGCCGGCATCCGGCTTGCCTTGCCTGTATTGCGCGACATAGAGCACTGCCGCCACGCCGGCCAGCAGCCCGGATACCGCGTAGGTGGCGATCTTGACGCGGCCGGCGGCGATGCCCGACAGCCGCGCCGCCTCTTCATTGCCGCCGATGGCGTAGACGTAGCGGCCGAACGGGGTGAAGCGCAGCACCGCGCCGTAGATCAGGATCGCTCCGAGGAAGAACAGGCCCGGCATCGGGATCACGCCGAACACCAGCGAGCGCAGCATTTCGAAATCGGCGGTGGCGTTCGACCCGGTGTAGACCGGCAGCACTGCATTGTTCTGGCCGGCGGTCAGCCGGGCGATGCCGAGCGCCGTCACCATCATCGCCAGCGTGACGATGAAAGGCTGCAGCCGCCCAGCAACGATGATGAAGCCGTTGAGCGCGCCGAACAGCAAGCCGACGCAAGGCGCCACCAGCAACACGCCGAGCACGCCGAATTTCGAGCCGACCTGCGGCAGCAGGAACCACAGCACTAGACTGCAGAGGATCACCCCGACAATGCCGGGCGTGACCAGCCCACGAACGCTGTCCAGCCTGATGGCGTGGGTGGCCTGCGGGCCGGCGCGCGATTTTTCGATGTTCAGGAAGATGAAGCGGGTGACCAGAATGCCGAGGCAAAGGGCAACCACGGCAACTGTCGGCACCCCCAGCACCGCCGCCGGCGTGACGCCCGGAACCGTCAGCAGCATGGCGCAGACCACGGTGCAGATCGCCATCAGCGAGCCGACGGAAAGATCGATGCCGCCGGTGATGATCACCGCCGTCATTCCGGTGGCTATCAGGCCGGTGGTCGACACCTGACGCAGCACATCGAGCAGATTGCCGTAGGACAGGAAGATGTTGTTGCCCTTGGAACTGATCGGCGAGCCCAGCACGCCGATCAGGAAGATGGCGATCAGGCCCCAATAGAGCTTCGTCCGCGACAGGATGTTCAAGATGCTCATGCTGCGGGTCTCGTCATGGTCCGGCGCGGCGCAGCCAGCCGCATGATGGCCTCCTCACTGGCTTGCGCGCGCGACAGGATTCCCGTCTGGCGACCATCGGCCATGACCAGGATGCGATCGGAAAGAAGCAGCAGCTCCGGCAATTCCGAGCTGATGACGGCGATGGCGAGCCCGTCTCGCGCCAGCTTGAAGATCAGGTCGTAGATCTCCCGCTTGGCGCCGACATCGATGCCGCGTGTCGGCTCGTCCAGCAGCAGCACCCGCGGCCGCGTCGCCAGCCACTTGCCGATGACGACCTTCTGCTGGTTGCCGCCGGACAGGGTGCCGGCCGGCTGCTCGATGGTCCCGCAGCGAATGCCGAGCGCCTTGACCGCCTGCCGCGCCAGGCCTTGCTCGGCGGCCCGCGAGCGAAGCCCGAACCGCGCCAGCGTGCCGACCAGCGGCAGCGCGACATTGTCGGTGATCGACGCCTGAAGATGCAGGCCCTGCGTCTTGCGGTCCTCCGTCACCAGGGCGATGCCGAGCCGGCGGGCGTCGCGCGGCGAACAGATTTCCACCGGCTCGCCGTCGAGCCGGATTTCGCCGCCGGTGCGGCCGCCGCTGGAACCGAAGATGGTCTCCAGGATTTCGGTGCGTCCCGAGCCGAGCAGTCCGCCTATCCCCAGAATTTCGCCTTCGGCAAGATCGAAGGCGACGCCGTCGAGCGCGGTGCGCCAGCCGTGGCGGTCTGGTTTCGACAGCGATAGGCCGCCTACGGAGAGAACGACCTTGCCACTGGGACCACGCTCTTCCTGGGAAGAGGCAAGCAGGTTGCGCCCGACCATCGCCGATATGATGGTATCTTCGTCGAGCTTTGCCATCGCCTCGGTCAGCACGCGGCGTCCATCGCGAAACACGGTGACCCGGCTGGCCAGATGCATTACCTCGTCGATCCGGTGCGAGATGTAGATGATCGCCACGCCGTTGTCGGCGAGCTGGCGGATGATCCGGAACAGCCTCTGGCATTCGGCCGGCGAAAGCGCGGAGGTCGGCTCGTCCATGATCAGGATGCGCGCCGACATCGACAATGCCTTGGCGATCTCGACCAGCTGCTGCTCGCCGACACGCAGGCTGCCGACCCGCGCTTCCGGGTTGAGCTCGATGCCGAGCCTCTGCAGCAGGGCGCCTGCGGCATGGCTGCTTGCCTTGCGGTCGACGATAAGTCCGGCGATCAGCTTCTCGCGCCCGAGGAAGATATTATCGGCAACGCTGAGCTCGGGAACGAGATTGAGCTCCTGGTGGATGATGGCGATGCCGGCATGCTCGGCGTCGCGCACCCCGGCGAAACGGACCGGATGGGCATCGACATTCACCGTTCCGTCGTAATCCGTATAGATGCCGGAGAGGATTTTCATCAGCGTCGACTTGCCGGCGCCGTTTTCCCCCATCAGCGCATGGATCTCGCCGCGCCGCAGCTCGAAGCCGACGTCGACAAGTGCGGCGATGCCACCGAAGGTCTTGGAGATGTGCTCGGCGCTCAGAACGACAGCCGAGCGGCCGGCGGCCGCATCATCTCCGGACGTGATGGAATTGCCATGCTCCATGACAAGAACGGCCTCCCTTCCGTTGTCGTCGAACATCTCAAACGGTAATCTAAACGTTTCGAACATGTCAAGTCGCTATCTAATGAGGCGGGATTGATGCATTTCAATTCTTGCACAAATCCGCAGGATTCCTTAGGTATTGCAGCCAGAGGGCGATGAAACGTTTCGAAAATGATGGCGTCAGGACGAAAAAAGCAGCGAAAGTCCACGGCCCCCACCATGCTGCACGTGGCTGAAGTGGCGCGTGTTTCGGTCGCCACCGTCTCGGCGCTGATCAACGGCACCGCGACCGTCAGTCCCGAGCTCAGCCAGCGCATCGAACAGGCGATCCGCGACATCGGCTACAAGCGCAACGCGATCGCCCGCAGCCTGAAGATGGGCACGACCCGCACCATCGGGCTGACCGTTCCCCACATCACCAATCCGTTCTTCACCGATGTCGTTTCGGTCATCCAGCAGGCATTCGACCGCGCCGGCTATGCGGTCATGCTGTGCTGCACGGACGAGGACCTGAACACGCAGGACGACCAGATCAGGCTGCTGCTCGACCGAATGGTCGACGGACTGATTGTTGCGCGCGTCGGCGACGGCGCGATCCTGAAGAGAATTGTCGACGACGCCAACGTGCCGGTGGTGCTGCTCGACCGCGTTTGCGAAGGCGTCGATACCGACGCGGTCGTTCTCGACAACCAGCGCGCGGTGTTCGACGCCATCACCTATCTGATCGATCTCGGCCACCGGCGGATCGGCTACATCTCCGGCTCGTTCGACATCTCGCCCATGCATGATCGCATGACGGGATATCGCGAGGCGCTCCAGGCTGCCGGCCTGCCGGTCGAGAGCGAGCTTGTCCGCTTCGGCAATTTCCATGAAGTCGACGGCTACAACGCGACAATGCAGCTGCTTTCGCTGCACGACCGCCCGAGCGCGATCTTCTCGGCCAACAACCCGATGGTGATCGGCACCATGAAGGCGATCCGCGATATCGGGCTGTCCTGCCCCGAGGACATTTCGGTCGCCTGCTTCGACGATTTTCCGTGGTCGGACGTGTTCCAGCCGCAACTGACCACGGTCGCACAACCGGTCAAGGCGATCGGTGAGCAGGCGGCCAATCTGCTGCTCGACCGGCTCGCCGGAAACAGGGACGCGCCGCCGCGCAAGCTGACGCTCAAGGGACGCCTGATGATCCGCAATTCATGCCGGCCCCTTGGCGCGCCGCTGGGGGCGATCGCACAAAGCGTCAGCGCCTAACGCGCCTTCGCAGCCTCGCAAAAAAGTCAGGCAGCTTCCGACAGCGATTTGTGGACGTCGGCCAAGATCTCGAAGGATCGCACCCGCGCTGCGTGGTCGAAAATCTGCGCGGTGACCATCAGCTCGTCGGCGCCGGTGCGCTGCACGAACGCCTCGATGCCTTGCCTGACCGTTTCCGGGGCGCCGACGACGGCGCAGGACAGCGCTTGGCCGAGCATGGTTTTGGCCATCGGGTCGAGGTCGCGCTCATATCCGTCGACCGGCGGCGGCAAGCGGCCGGGCCGGCCTGTGCGCAGATTGACGAAGGCCTGCTGCAGCGAGGTGAACAACAGCCGCGCTTCGGCGTCGGAGGGTGCAGCGAACACGTTGAGGCCGAGCATGACATAGGGCTTGTCGAGCTGTTTCGACGCCTGGAAGCGCGAGCGATAGATCTCCAGTGCGTGGTCGAGTTCGGCCGGCGCGAAATGCGAGGCGAAGGCGTAGGGCAGGCCGAGCATGGCTGCGAGCTGCGCACCATAGAGGCTCGAGCCCAGAATCCAGATCGGCACCTGCTCGCCCTCGCCGGGCACGGCGCGGATACGCTGACCGTCTTCGGCCGGCTGGAAATAGCCCATCAGTTCGATGACATCCTGCGGGAAACTGTCGGCGCCGGCGTCGAGGTTGCGGCGCAGCGCACGCGCCGTGCCCATGTCGGTGCCCGGCGCCCGGCCGAGGCCGAGGTCGATGCGGCCTGGATGCAACGCGTTAAGTGTGCCGAACTGCTCGGCAATGACCAGCGGCGAATGGTTGGGCAGCATGATGCCGCCGGCTCCGACGCGTATCGTTGTGGTGCCGCCGGCGACATGGGCAATGACGACGGAGGTGGCGGCGCTGGCGATGCCCGGCATATTGTGATGCTCGGCCAGCCAATAGCGCCTGTACCCCAGCCGCTCGGCATGGCGGGCGAGATCGAGCGAATTGGTGAGCGATTGCGAAGCGTTGCTGCCTTCGACGATCGGCGACAGGTCGAGAACCGAAAGTGCGGTCATGGGCGGGGATCCTGTGGACGGGAGGGATGTAGGAACCTACCGCGACGGCCGCAAATTCAAAAAATTGAACTGACGCCCATGAGTCCACTCAAGCAAAAAGGGACGCTCTGGAATTTAGTATCCACGGCTGCCTGCCGCAGCTTATCCCGCTTCTCGGATCATGCGCCCGCAGCCGTGTCGGTTTCTGAAATCTCTTCGTCCTCAACCGCCGTATGTTGCGCCGCCAGGAAATTGCCGACATGGCTGAGCTCGTCGAAATGATCGCAGAACACCTTGATGACGACCAGCAGCGGCACCGCCATCAGCGCGCCGACGAAACCCCACAGCCAGGACCAGAAGGCAATGGCGATGAGGATCGCCACGGCGTTGATCTCTAGGCGCCGGCCAACCACCGTCGGCGTCACGAATTGGCCCTCGACGGTATCGCACAACAGCACGAAGGCCGGCGCCAGCAGCGCGTAGGAGATGCTGTCGAAGCTGATCAGCGCGATGATCGTGACAAGCGTGATTGTAATCAGCGCCCCGATATAGGGCAGGAAATTGAGCAGAGCCGCTGCTGCGCCCCAGACCTGCGGGTTGGGCATGCCGAGTGCCCATAGGCCGAGTCCGATGACCACGCCCAGGCATGTATTGATGATGGCGACGGTAAGCAGATAGTGCGAGATTTCACGTTCGACGTCATAGACGACGCGCAGTGCCCGCTTCTTTTCGCTGAGACTGGGGAAGGATTCGACGATCTTCTCATAGAACATCGTGCCGGACGCGAGCAGGAACAGCGACAGGACGAAGACGATGATGAGGCTGGTGCCCGCCGACAGCAAATTGCCGGCGGCTTGCGAGAGGATGCCCGATTGCGCCATGGCTACCCTCTGGACGCCCGGCCCTTGGGAGGTCTGCGTCAGTCCCTCTATCTGCCGCGAAATGTCCATGATCCTTTCGAAAGGACGCCGCAGTTGCGCGAGACGTTCGGTCAGCTGCTGGCCAATCACCGAGGTGTTGTTGATGAGGTCGATGACCGGGCCGCTAAGCAGATAGCCGGCCACGGCAAGGATGCTGACCGACAGCACCACCAGCAGTGTCGCCGATATCACATCGGGCATGCCGTGTTTGCGCAGGAAGCGGACGATCGGCGTCAGCGTCAGCGCCAGCAGGAAAGCCAGGATGACCGGCATGAAGAAGGCGCGGGCGAAGGAGAGCGCGTAGATCGCCATAAGGAAGAAGATGCCGACTAGCAGCGAACGTATCAGGTGCATGTCCGCACGCGCCTCGACGCGCGGATCGGGGCTCTCGGCAGCACCCGAAGCGGCGGGTTCGGCTTTCATTCTGGCCCTCGGCGGCACACTGCGATTGGTGTACGCTGTTGGCGGAAACGCCTTTGCGGCTTCAAGGTTCCGCTGGAGCGACGTGCGTCCACTTGGACGCTCAAAGTACGCTCTAACGCTTTGAATTTACCATCGGCCCCGAAAATCGATTCCGATTTGCGGCCGATGCGCTTAGCCGGCGCTGACGATGACCTTGGCCCTACGATCTAGCCGGCGAATCAAGCGGCCGGCGCGGCCGCAGCAGGGATCGCCTTCGCCGTCTCCTTGCGCACGATCGGTGCCACCTTGGTGCCGTAGAGTTCGATCGCCTTCATGATCTTGGCGTGCGCCATGGTGCCGATCGCCATTTGCAGCAGGAAGCGGTCGTTGCCGAATATCCTGTGCTGGGCAACGATCTTTTCGGCCACCTGTTCGGGGTTGCCGACGAACAGCGCGCCGTTCGGGCCGCGCGACTGGTCGAAATGTGCTCTCGACGTCGGACCCCAGCCGCGCTCGCGACCGATGCGGTTCATCACCTCGGCCTGCGGCCCATAAAAATCGTCGGCCGCCTGGTCGGTGGTCGCGGCAATGAAGCCGTGCACGTTGAGGCTGGTGGCCAGATCAGCCGGATCGTTGCCGGCCCGTTTGGCCGCTTCCCTGTAAATATCGAACAGCGGCGCGAACCGCGCCGGCTCGCCGCCGATGATGGCCAGCGCCAGCGGCAGGCCGAGCGCACCGGCCCGCGCGGCGGATTGCGGCGTGCCGCCGATCGCGATCCAGATCGGCAATCTGTCCTGGAACGGGCGGGGGTAGACGCCGCGATCGTTGATCGGAGCGCGCAGCCTGCCCGACCAGCTCACCTTGACATGATCGCGGACGGCAAGCAGCAGATCGAGCTTTTCGGCAAAGAGCTCGTCATAGTCCTCAAGATCGTAGCCGAACAGCGGAAAGGATTCGATGAACGAGCCGCGCCCAGCCATAATCTCGGCCCGGCCGCTGGATAGAAGGTCGAGCGTTGCAAACTGCTGGAAGACACGGACCGGATCGTCGGAGGACAGTACAGTGACCGCGCTGGTCAGCTTTATGCGCCTGGTGCGTTCGGCCGCCGCGGCCAGGGCCACGACTGGCGCTGAAGCCGCATAATCGGGACGGTGATGCTCGCCCAATCCAAACACGTCGAGGCCGACCTGGTCGGCCAGCTCGATCTCCTCGATCAGGTTGCGCAGCCGCTCATGCGCACCGATGGCGCCTGGGCCTGATTCCGGGCTGACGTCGGCGAAGGTGTAGAGACCGAGTTCCATCATCTCTCATCCTGGTGTTTTGTTCTGGTGTTTTGTTTTTCGCGCTACAGGTAGCGACCAGTCCGCCGCGCCGCCAGAGGGTCGGATGGTGAACAGTGCATGTCCGTTTCAGCCGAATTCAGCCGAAAAGGCGTCTCCCGGCTGCAACAGCTCAGAATTTCATGGCTGGCATACCGTTTTGGCGCTTGAACTCTGGGTTTTCACGCGTATGTAAGCCTCGCAAATTGACTCCAGGGAAGTGGACTTGGCTATCTATAGGGAAAAAGACGTTTTCGAGCGGCGCAATGCCGCAAACGAGGCAAAGAAGGCGCTTCTCGAGCGCTTCAAGGCAAAGCCGGCAGCGGACGATCCAGCGGTGCTGGCACGACAGGCCGAACGCAAGGCGATCCTCGAAGCCCGTGCGATACGCGAGGCCGAAAAGGCCAGGCTGAAGCAGGAGAAGCTGGCGCGCGAAGCGGCCGAAAAGGCCGAGCGCGAAGCTGCTGCCGAAGCCGCGCGGATTGCTGCGGAAGAAGCGGCGCAGGCGGAAGCGAAGATCCGGGAAGCCGAAGAGAACGAGCGCATCGCTCGTTTGCTTGCCGACGAGGCCGAGCGCAAAGCCAAGCGCGACGCGCGCTATGCGGCGCGCAAGCAGCGCACCGGCAGGACGCCTCCGGGCTTTTCCGCTCGCTAGCGCTCCAAGCGCGATTCACCAATCAAATTCAGGGCCGCCTTGCAGCGGCCCTGAAGGCGTTTGTGCTGCTGCCTTGCAGCAAGAACTAGGTCGCGAGTTTCAATCCCATGATGCCGCAGACGATGAGTGCGATGCAGGCCAGCCTGATCGCGGTCGCAGGCTCACCGAGCAGCCAGATGCCAAGCAGCGCCGTGCCGACGGTGCCGATGCCGGTCCACACCGCGTAAGCCGTGCCGACCGGCAGCGTCTTCAGCGCCAGTCCGAGCAAGGCGAGACTGACGACCATTGAGGCAACCGTCAGGACGGTCGGAAGCGGCTTCGAAAAACCGTCAGTGTATTTGAGGCCGATCGCCCAGCCGATCTCGAACAGGCCAGCGAAGAAGAGAAGAATCCACGACATCGGAACGCTCCATTGGATTGCGGGTCGTCCCGGTCTTTTCGGAAAGCGCGAAGTCGTCTTCGCGGCATTGATTCAGAAATGCCCAATCAACAGCAGCGCCGACAGCACTTCAGGACCAGTCGCTGAATGTCGATGGTCCTGGAATGCCGTCGGTCATGACTGCGCCGAAACGCCGAGGCTTACTTGTCCTTGAGTTTGGTCGCCTTGACGGGCGGCGCTTTCAGGGTCGGGGCAGCGGCAGGTTTCTTCGCGTCCTTCTTCGGCTTGCGGGCTTCCTTGCCCGCCTTCATCGCACCTTTAGCCATGATTCGTTTCCTCCAATTGTGGCAAGCGAAATGAACCAAGAGAAACGCTCGACCGCAAGAGGCATAATCTGGCGCCGGCGCCAGCCGTTGGCTGTCAACCGTTTCTAAATCGCTCGTAAACCGCGCTGGTCCGTGCGATGATCTTTTTTGCGCTGCAGCAACGGCCCGTGCCTTCGCCGGGTGGTGATCCGGCAGGACGGTCAGGACGATAATGCGAATCCATATCGGCTGCGAGATGAGCTTCGACTTTCCGCAGGAAACGCCGCTGATCGCGATGCTCAACGTTCACTATTCCCGCGCGTCCGATCTCGAGCGGCCGGATTTCCTGACTTCGAACCCACCGGTGCCGATCGAGAGCTACCGCGACAGTTTCGGCAATTGGTGCAACCGCCTTGTCGCCCCTCCCGGTCGCTTCACCTTCGGCACGGACGCGGTGATCCGCGATCCCGGAAGTTTTGAGATGGGCGATCTGCTGGCGTGGCAGCACGAGGTGCGCGACCTGCCGTCGGAGACGCTGCTGTTCCTGCTGCCGAGCCGCTATTGCGAGAGCGACGTGCTGGCGAACGAGGCGTGGCGGCTGTTCGGCCACTCACCGCTCGGTATTCCACGCGTGCAGGCGGTCTGCGATTTCGTCCACAACCATATCATCTTCAACTACGGCAACGCGCGGCCGACGCGCACGGCAGCAGAGGCCTATCGTGAGCAAAGCGGCGTTTGCCGCGACTTTGCCCATCTCGCCGTCGCCTTCTGCCGCGCCTTGAATATCCCGACACGCTATTGCACCGGATACATCAGCGACATCGGCTTGCCGAAACCGTGGTCGGACATGGATTTCGCTGCCTGGATGGAGGTCTATCTCGGCGGCCGCTGGCATGCCTTCGATCCGCGCAACAATGCGCCGCGCATCGGCCGCATCCTGATCGCCTCCGGCCGCGACGCAGCCGATGTGCCGCTGACCCATATCTTCGGGCCGGGTATGCTGGCCGGTTTCAAGGTCTGGACTGATGAAATCATCGAACAGGCGTCGGCGCCGCAGTCTTGAACCACAGCATGCTTCGCGCGTTGTGATTGCCGGTGGAGCTTCGGCCGGTGCGCCGTTAAGCTCCAACGCGTCGAGGCTCGGCTGAAGGGAGGAGCGAAGATGAAAATCGACGGCGGGTGCCATTGCGGCGCCATCACTTACGAGGCGGAGGTCGATCCGGACAACACCAGTATTTGTCACTGCATCGATTGCCAGCAGCTGACCGGAACAGCGTTTCGGGTGACCGTGCCGGCGCCGGAGGAGCACTACCGGATCACCAAGGGCACGCCGAAGATCTACATCAAGACCGCAGCGAGCGGCGCCAGGCGCGCCCAGGCCTTTTGCGGCGAATGCGGTACGCACCTCTATGCCACGTCGGTTGGCGACGGGCCGAAAGTCTACGGCATCAGGGTCGGCACGGCGCGGCAGCGCGAACAACTGATCCCGAGAAAACAGATCTGGCACCGCTCGGCGCTGCCTTGGCTGCCGGAGTTCGAAGGCACGATGATCGTCGAGGAGCAGTAGCCTCTCAGTCGTCGCCTTCGACGACCCTTAGCCTCAGCTGGCCGGTCTTGGAGTCGGCGACGCGCGCACCCGCTTCGGTCTTCGCACTGGCCGCCGATCCGGCGTCGCCCTCCGTCGGCTGCGCGCCGAACTCCAGCGCCTCGATCTTTTGGCCGCGCTTGGTCACCTTCGACGTCGAGACGAGAATATCGTCGATATCCTTGGCCGACTGGCCGAAATGGCTCTGCAGCTTGCGCACCCGCTCGTCGAGGCGCGAGACATCCTCCATCAGCCGGATGACTTCGCCCTGGATCAGATGCGCCTGCTCGCGCATGCGGGCGTCCTTGAGAATCGCCTGGATGACCTGGATCGACAGCATCAGCAGCGACGGCGAGACGATGACGATGCGGGCGCGGTGCGCCTTGTGGACAATCCCCTCGAAATTCTCGTGGATCTCGGCGAATACCGATTCCGACGGCACGAACATGAAGGCGGTGTCCTGCGTCTCGCCCTGGATCAGGTATTTGTCGGAAATATCGCGGACATGCACCTCGATGTCACGCCGAAACGCTTGTGCCGCGACCTTCTGCAAATCGACGCCTTCGGCGGCACGGATGGCGTTCCAGGCTTCCAGCGGAAACTTGGCGTCGATGGCGAGTGCGGGCGCGCCATTCGGCATCTTCACCAGGCAGTCAGGCCGGCTGCCGTTCGACAGGGTCGCCTGGAATTCATAGGCGCCGTGCGGCAGGCCGTCGGCGACGATCGCCTCCATGCGCGACTGGCCGAAGGCGCCGCGCGTCTGTTTGTTGGAGAGGATTGCCTGAAGTTGCACGACCTGGCTGGCGAGCGACTGGATGTTGCCTTGCGCTGTATCGATGACCGCCAGCCGCTCCTGCAGTTTGGCGAGGCTTTCATGCGTCGATTTCGTCTGCTCGGTCATGGTCTGGCCGAGACGGCCGGTCATCGCGTCGAGACGCTGGCCGATCGACTGCGTGAGTTCGGCCTGCCGCGCCCCGAACACTTCGGCGATGGCGCCCATGCGGCCCTGCATCTCGGCCTGGCTTGCCAGGATGCCGGCCATCCGCGCCTCGGCGTCGCGGGCGTGGTCGGCGGCTTCCGCGGCAGCCACCGCACGCGCCTTGGCCGAGCGCCAGAGCGCGACGACGAGCGCCACGAACAGGCCCAGGAACAGGACCGCGCCGAATGCCAGCGCGTGGCCGAGCGTGATCGTGGTGGCGCCGAGCCGGGCGATCGGTTCGGACAGGATGGTGGTCAGGTCGTTCATATCGGACAGCATAAATGATTCGGCCTGACGACACAGATCAAAACGTGAACGCCGCTGCAAATGCCCCGGTTGACGCTTTTCGTGCGAGGTCTTAGGTGAGACGCCATGTCGATCAAGCCGCTCATCATCCTTCCCGATCCCGTCCTGCGCCAGGTTTCGAAACCGGTCGAGCGCGTCGACGGCGCCTTGCGCAAACTGGCCGACGATATGCTGGACACGATGTATGATGCGCCGGGCATTGGTCTGGCGGCGATCCAGATCGGCGAACCGCTGCGCATGCTGGTGATCGACCTCGCCAAGGAAGACGAGCCGCCGGCGCCGCATGTCTTCATCAATCCCGAGATTCTTGAGAGCGCCGATCAGCGCTCGGTCTACGAGGAGGGGTGCCTGTCGATCCCGGATTACTATGCCGAGGTCGAGCGCCCTGCCGCCGTGCGGGTGAAATATCTCGATCGCGACGGCAAGCTGCAGGAGATCGAGGCCGAAGGGCTGATGGCGACTTGCCTGCAGCACGAAATCGACCATCTCAACGGCGTTCTGTTCATCGACCACATCTCGAAGCTGAAGCGCGACATGGTGGTGAAGAAGTTCAAGAAGCTCGCCAGGGACAAACCATCAGGCAGCAAGGCGCCGGGCAAGTTAGTGGGATAGGGCGATACTCGCGCAGTTTGATGCTGAACTTTTCGAAGATGTTGGCGGGACAGCGCCCCTCTACCCTGTTCCAGATCAGGAAATGGAGACGCCGATGAGCGACATGCTGATCAGAAATATTCCCGAACCCTTGAAGCGGGAAATCGAGCAGGCGGCGCGTAAGAGCGGCCAGAGCCTGTCGGGCAAGGCGATAGCTCTTCTGCGCGAAGGCATGGTCGCCGAAAGGCAAGCCAGGCTGGAGCCGGGTCTTTCGGCATGGGACGCTATTCGCGCGACTTTCGCTGCTGAAAACGCAATTGGCGATGAATTCGCCAAGATCATGAACGAAATCGAAGCAGAAAGGAAACGCGACTTCGGTCGCCGACCCGCAAAGTTCGCGACTTCGACTGAGCCGACTTAACGGCCAGACGAAGACCGGACCCGGAACAAAATGCCCTTGCGCGTCATCTTCATGGGTACGCCCGAATTCTCGGTGCCGACGCTGCGGGCGATCGCGGATGCCGGACATGAGATTGGAGCCGTCTACACTCAGCCGCCGCGCGCCGCCGGTCGCCGGGGGCTGGAACTGACGCCGTCGCCGGTGCAGCGCGAGGCCGAGCGGCTGGGCCTCGAGGTGCGGACGCCGGTGTCGCTGAAGAACGAGACCGAGCAGCAGGCGTTCCGCGCCTTGCGGGCCGATGTCGCCGTCGTCGTCGCCTATGGCTTGCTGTTGCCCAAACCCATTCTCGAGGCGCCGCGGCTTGGCTGCCTCAATGGTCACGCGTCGCTGTTGCCACGCTGGCGCGGCGCCGCCCCTATCCAGCGCGCCATCATGGCCGGCGATACCGAGACAGGCATGATGGTGATGCGGATGGAAGAGGGCCTGGACACCGGCCCGGTGGCGATGGCCGAAAAATGCGCCATCGGCCCCGATATGACGGCCGACGAACTGCATGATCGGCTGATGCACATTGGCGCCGCGCTGATGGCGGAAGCGCTGGCTCGTCTGGAACGGGATGCCCTGACTTTTACCGCACAGGCGACGGAGGGGGTGACCTATGCCAAAAAGATCGATAAAGCGGAGACGCGCGTGGACTGGACGCGGCCTGCTGGCGAAGTCCACGATCATATTCGCGGCCTGTCGCCCTTTCCCGGCGCATGGTGCGAGATCGAAATTGGCGGCCGCCCGGAGCGGCTGAAACTGCTTCGCTCGATGCTTTCGCAAGGCGCCGGCGAGCCGGGAGGAATTCTCGACGACCGGCTGACGGTCGCCTGCGGGTCAGGCGCGATCAGGTTGGTCGAAGTTCAACGTGCGGGCGGAAAGCCCATTGCCGCGCAGGAATTTCTGCGCGGGGCCAAGCTCGAAAAAGGAATGAAATTCTCATGAGCATGATGTCGATACGCGCGGCGACGCCGCGGGACCGCGAGGCGATCCGCCTGGTCGAGGAACACGCATTCGGCCAGCAGGCGGAGGCCGGCCTGGTCGACGCGCTGGTCAGCGGCGGCGATGCCGTCGTCGAACTGGTGGCGGAAGAAGATGGACAGGTGGTCGGCCATATCCTGTTTTCGCGGCTTTTCGTGCAGAACGGCGGCAAGAGCTTTCCGGCGGTAGCTCTGGCGCCTCTGGCTGTCGAGCCGTCATTCCATGGCACCGGCATCGGCGGTGCGCTGGTCCGCGAGGCGCATATCCGCCTGAAGGACGCCGGCGAGGTGCTGGCGGTGGTGCTTGGCGATCCCGCATATTATGGCCGCTTCGGCTACAGTCACGCGCGCGCCGAAAAATTCGAAAGCGAGTTCCAGGGCGAAGCGCTGCAGGCGCTGGTCTGGGGCGAAGCGCCTGAGACCGGCAAGCTGGTCTACGCTTCGGCTTTCGGCACCGCGCTCGCCGCCTAACCTCATCCTTCTTAGGAATGCCGCGTTTTCGCCTCGACATCGAATATGACGGCAGCCTCTATGCCGGCTGGCAGCGCCAGGCAGACCAGCCTTCGGTGCAGCAGGCGATCGAACAGGCGATCGAGAAATTCTGCGGCGAACAGGTCTCGCTGCGCGGCGCCGGCCGCACCGATGCCGGCGTCCATGCGACCGGTCAGGTGGCGCATGTCGATCTCGTCAGGGCGTGGCCTGATGACAAGGTTCGCGATGCCGTCAACGCCCACCTGCAAACGGCCAAGGCGCGCGTCGCCATCCTCAAGGCGGCTGTGGTGCCGGATAGCTTCGATGCGCGTTTCTCGGCGATCGGCCGCCACTATCTCTACCGCATCGTCAACCGGCGCGCGCCGGCGGCGCTCGACAAGGGCAAGATCTGGTGGGTGCCGAAGCGGCTCGACGCCGAGGCCATGCACGAAGCGGCAAAGGTGCTGCTGGGGCGGCATGATTTCACCACGTTCCGATCGACCCAGTGCCAGGCCGACAACCCGATCCGGACGCTCGACCGGCTGGATGTCAGTCGGCTGGGTGACATGATCGAAGTGCGAGCCTCGGCGCGCTCGTTCCTGCACAATCAGGTGCGCTCGATGGTCGGCTCGCTGAAGCGCGTCGGCGAAGGCGGCTGGACAATTGCCGACCTGAAAGCGGCGCTCGACGCGCGCGACCGTGCAGCCTGTGGCCAGGTGGCGCCGCCCGACGGACTTTTTCTTATCGGTGTGGACTACCCGCAGGCGGCACACGACTGAGTAAAAATCAGTCCTCGTCGTCTTCAACCAATTGTGGGAGTTGGCGCTGCCCCTCATCGCCCTGCTGGGCACTTCTCCCCGTATAGTGCGGGGAGAAGAGGCTGGCCGCAGCCGCAGCATCCTTCTTGCAACGTCTGTGGTTGGCAAAATCGTTGATGAGAGCTGCCCTCTCCCCGTCACTATACGGGGAGAGGATGCCGGCAGGCAGGTGAGGGGCGGCGCCAACGTCAGCAAGCGAAACCACACCGGGAATTCGGACAAATTCACTTGGATGCTTCAAGTGCCGGTTCCGCTCGGCGCAACGATGCCGAGCAGCGCCTGCAGCACGAACAGAACGACCAGCGACGCCACGAACATTCCGGCGAAGACAGCGCTGCCGACAGCCGCGCCCCTGCCGATGGCAACGTTTGTCATCCGCCAGGTCAGGATCATCGACAGCGCGAACAAAAGCAGCGACGCCAGTACGGCGAACTCGTTGGTGGACGGCAGGAAAAGCCTAATCAACGCCGCTGGCAGCATCATCCAGGCGATGATCGCCGACGCCCAGTTGCTGGCGACGACATAGTGGACGAAGCGCCCGCCGATGCCGGCGCGCGGCGCGACGAGGGCAAGGCCGACAAGCGGCAACACCCAGACGCCGATGTCGACTGTCGCCAGACGGATCAGCATGCTGAAGCGTCCGGCGAATGCATTCGGATCGCCGATCTCGTTGGCGAGGCCGACCCAACCGACGATCAGCGCCGGTGCCGCGACGACGATGGCGAAGAAGGAATTCCAGAAACCGTCGGCCGAAAGGTCGAACTGGCGCAGCCCATCGGCCTTGCCGAGCATCAGTCGCCAGGCGCCGTTGAGCGAAGCATAGGTTTCATCCGACGAAAGCATGATTACGATGCGCCTTGCTCGAACCAGTCTTCGATGAAGCGCTGATAGATCTGCGTCAGCGTCTCGAGGTCGGCAAGTGCGACGCGCTCATCGACCATGTGCATGGTCTTGCCGACCAGCCCGAACTCGACCACCGGACAATGATCCTTGATGAAGCGTGCGTCGGAGGTGCCGCCGGAGGTGGAAAGCGCCGGCTTCCTGCCGATCACCGCCTTGACCGAACCGCTCAGTGCTTCGATCAGCCGCTCGTCGCGGGTGAGGAAGACGTGGCTCGGCCGGTCGCGCCAGGCGAGTTCGTGATCGACCGGCGTCGTCTTGCCGGCCCGGTATTTCTTTCGCTTCGCCGCCTTGTCGAGACGGTTGTGGATTTCCGCCTGGATGGTCTCGGCGGTCCATGTGTCGTTGAAGCGGATGTTGAAGGTGGCGGTCGCCTTTGCCGGAATAACATTGGTGGCCGGATTGCCGACGTCGATCGAGGTCACCTCCAGATTGGTCGGCTGGAAGTCCTTGGTGCCCTTGTCGAAGACTGGCTGCAGCAAGGCTTCGACCAGCGTCATCAGGCCGCGCACCGGATTGTCGGCGAGCTGCGGGTAGGCGGCGTGGCCTTGGCGGCCGTTGACGATGATGCTGCCGGACAAAGAGCCGCGCCGGCCGATCTTGATCATGTCGCCCAGCGCATCGGGATTGGTCGGCTCGCCGACGATCGACGCATCCCATTTTTCGCCCTTGGCGACCGCCCATTCGAGCAGCTTTGTCGTGCCGTTGATGGCCGGCCCTTCTTCGTCGCCGGTGATCAGCAGCGAGACCGAGCCTTTCAGGCCGCCTTTCGACTCGAGATGGCGCGCCACGGCGGCGATGAAACAGGCGATGCCCCCCTTCATGTCGACGGCACCGCGACCGAACATCTCGCCCTTGGCGATCTCGCCAGCGAAAGGCGGATGCGTCCATGAGGTCTCGTCGCCGACCGGCACCACGTCGGTATGCCCGGCGAACATCAGGTGCGGACCGTTGCCGGAGCGCCGCGCATAGAGATTTTCGATATCGGGCGTGCCGTCCTCCGAGAACACCGGGCGCTCGACGGAAAAGCCGAGTGGTTTCAGCATTGTTTCCAGCGTGCTCAGTGCCCCGCCCTCGATGGGTGTCACGGAGGGGCAGCGGATGAGGGCGGCGAGATTTCCAGCGGGATCGGTCGGCAACGTCATGGGCAAAAGCGTTAGTCGAAAGCGCAAGGCCTGTCACGGCCAGACATAAGGGACAGCCATCCCGCCGACACTATGGTTTTCGTGGCGTATTGTCGCAGGCCTGATGCATGTCGCCCAAAAGGCATGGCCTTGGGCTTGACCGGTGCGGGCGCAGCGGTTTTGGGCAAATGCGCATAAAACAAACAAAGGCTTGAAGTGCGTCGCAGGAGTCGCTTCAGACGCGACGCACTTAGGCGGGATACGAGATATTGCATGGACTGAGCGACAAAAGGCCCAATAATCGCTGTGGTCAGTTCGCGGCCCGCACATGCGCCCGGTAACGGCCCTTTCCGGTGCGTTTGGCTTCATAAAGCGCGTGATCGGAGCAGGTGAGAAGAAGTTCCGGCTCGCCGCCGTCGGCAGGCGCGAAGGCACTTCCAATGCTCAACCCGATGGGTATTGCGGTGCCCACGCCAAGGTCGAAAGGTACCGAAATCTTCTCAATGGCGCGCTTTGCCAGGAGGGTGGCTTCGATCTCGGATGTGTCGGGCAGCAGGATCACGAATTCGTCGCCGCCGATGCGAAAGACCATATCCCCCGGTCGGAAAGCGCGCTTCAATCGTTCGGCCACCTTGCGCAGCAGCATGTCGCCGACCGCGTGGCCGAAGCGGTCATTGACGTGTTTGAAGCCGTCGAGGTCCATGCTGAGAACGGCAAACGGCCTACCGCCGTTTGCTGCCGGCGCCGCAAGCTCGCTGCACATGCCGCGCAGTTTCTCCTGAAGGAAGATGCGGTTGGGCAGGCCGGTCAGCGCGTCCTTGATCGCCAGATCGCGATTGTCCAGTTCGGCGCGGATCATGCGGGCGTTGATCGCATGATTTTGAAGCAGCACGATGATGACGCCGGCCACATAGAAAGGCACTTGAAATCCGACGATCGACATTCCGGGCGCCGGAGATAACAGCGCGCCAACTAGGAAAGGCAGGCTTACCGCCAGCATGACGAATATGGCGTAGCGCGGGGTCGCTGCGTTGCGCGACGACACCACGCCGACGACGCCTGCGACGTTCAAGGCAGCCAGCACGGCAAGCGCCATATCCCCGCTGACGACGCAGCCATAGCAGCCGAGGCCGAAAATCACCGACCATGACCCACCGGCGGCCATGAGGCCTGCCAGCGGCCCCGTTCCCCCGCGCTTGCGGGTCCGCTCACATTCCCGCATCAGCAGGAAGCGGACGGCAAACAGAATGAGGTCGGCCGCCATCCAGGCGTAGGGCCACCGGTCGCCGGTGGAGACAGTGGCGCCGACTGCCAGCACCAGGACACTGATGGTGCCGAACAGGACAGCGAATTTGCGCTCGAAAGTGGCGTCGAGAAGCCGCGCGCGGACAGCTTCCGGTTCCGCTCTGATCGGCGAAGAAAACCAGGCGAACAGCCGCGCGCCGGCGCTTCGCTTTCCGCGCGTTTTCGGGTTGGCCAGGGGTTCGTCGTGTGCCAGTCGAGTGCTCCGTGCCGGTCGACACAGTCTTCACAGGGCTTGCTGGACCAAGGTGATTAAGATTAGCTTAGGTACTTGCACGAGCCGACCGCAATGGATGGTCGATCAGCGTGATCTTTTGCCAGATCTTTCGCGACAGATTGGAGCCCAATGACTCGATGTCGTTGACGCCATCGACGACCACATCGTCGTTGACCGATTGCGCGAACAGCGCGGCGATCTTGCCGGTGATCGACAGCATTTCGGAGCAATAGTCGAGGTAGCGCGCGAGATCGGCACGGTCGGTTATGCGTGCCGGTGAATGCGATGTCGGCTTGAAATCGGTTGAAAGCGCTGCCGGATCCTTGGTCAGCTGATGCATGTCGATGACATGGATCAGCGATCGCAAGCCATGAAGCTTGCGAAACACCTGCTTGCGCTTGATGCGCTCCTCGGTCCGGATCAAGGCCAGGAAGCCGAGCATCGCGAGGATGATCATGTTGATCAAGGATTCGATGCCTTGCACCGACTGGATGGCGTCGTGGGTTCCCGAGATGCGGCCGAGCGGCAGGATGGTGCCGACGAACAGGAACATCACCGCGCCGGCGGCAATGGTGACGATGACGACGCCGCGCAGCCACCAGATCGGCGCTTCCAGCGCCTTCGCCGCCTTGGCCAGATCACGCGACAGCGACACAAGTTCGATGGCGACGCCACGCAAGCCGGTATCGGGAAACCGCTCGGCGACGCGTTTTTCCAGTCGCTCGGCTGTTTCGATGATCAGTTTCGCATCAAGCGTGCGGTAGCGCATGGCTAGAGACCCGCCCGGCGCTCAGGATTCGGCCGGCGCATTGGTGCGTTTGCCGTAGCGGTTGGGTCCGGGATCACTTTTGAAAAAGGCCAGAATGACAAGGAGAATGGCGCCGACGATGAGAGAGATCAATGCGTAGTAGGTAGGCTTGCCGAAATCATGGAACCGCTTCGCCGTTAGCGCAAAGGTCGACCATGTCGAGACGACCACAGCGATCCACCAGGCGAGCGCCCAGTACTGACTTGCAGCAGTGCCCAACGGCGTTCGCGAGAACTGGTAGAGCAGGAAAAGCTGAGTGAGGAGCGGCAGAAGACCCGCCAAAACATAGGCGCTGGGGTTCACTCGCCCGGAAAGGCTGAAGAAAAGCCATAGAAATCGAGGTCTGTCGAGCAAGCGGGTAGGTCCGTTTTTATTGAAAAGATCAATCGCGAAGCAGTTCATTGATCGAGGTTTTGGAACGGGTCCTGGCATCGACCCGCTTGACGATGACGGCGCAGTAGAGGCTCGGACCGGGCTCGCCATTGGGCAAAGGCTTGCCGGGCATCGAGCCGGCGACAACGACGGAATTGGCTGGCACTTCGCCGTAGAAAACCTCGCCGGTGGCACGGTCGACGATCTTGGTCGACTGGCCGATGAAGACGCCCATGCCGAGCACCGAGCCTTCGCGCACGATGCAGCCTTCGACCACTTCGGAGCGTGCGCCGATGAAGCAATTGTCCTCGATGATGGTCGGCCCGGCCTGCATCGGCTCCAGCACGCCGCCGATGCCGACGCCGCCCGACAGATGCACATTCTTGCCGATCTGGGCACAGGAGCCGACCGAGGCCCATGTGTCGACCATGGTGCCGCTGTCGACATAGGCGCCGACATTGACGAAGGACGGCATCAGCACGGCACCTGGCGCGACGTAGGCGGAGCGCCGCACGATCGACGACGGCACGGCGCGGAAACCTGCCTTCTCGAAATCGATGGCACTCCAGCCGTCGAATTTCGACGGCACCTTGTCCCACCACACGGCCTGGCCCGGACCACCCTTGATGATCTCCATCGGGTTGAGCCGGAACGACAGCAGCACCGCTTTCTTCAGCCACTGGTTGACATGCCATTTGCCGTCGGCCTGGCGCTCGGCAACGCGGACGACACCCCGGTCGAGCAGGTCGAGCGCCGCCTGGATGGCGTCGCGCGTCGCGCCGCGGGTTGCCGTCGAAATCGTCTCGCGTTCCTCGAAGGCGGTTTCGATGGTCTTTTCGAGGCTCGCCAGATCGGGCTTTGACATGAATTCGCTCCATTACCAAGCTGTTAAGGGGCCGCACCTTAACCTGTTTTGAAAGTCGCCGGACCCTATGTGAAGGCTTGGTGAGGGTCAATCGCGGCTGCGTCACCGGGACGGCGCAACTGAATAATTAGACGGGTAGGTAATATGACTCCTATGGAAAAGGCGGGGTGGACGCCGCTGCCGCATTCGGACGAGGATCTGGAGCGGTCGAAAAGCGTGCCGGACACGCCGCAGACGCGTGCCGAGACCTACCGGTTGGCATGGAACGATCCCGACTTCATGACACGGCGCGAATTGCGCGCGGTCAGGCTGCAGCTCGAACTGTTAAAGCCGGAGATGATCCTGGCCGAGCGCGGCATCGGCTCGACCGTCATCCTGTTCGGCGGGGCGCGCATACCCGAGCCGGGCGGTGAAGCCTGGGCGGCCAAGAACGAGACGCAGAAGGAAAACCTCGAGAAAAACAGCAAATATTACGAGGAAGCGCGAAAATTCGCCCGGCTCTGCTCGCAGCAGTCGGCCACCTCCTATTATCGCGAATTCGTCGTGGTGACAGGCGGCGGACCCGGCGTGATGGAAGCCGGCAACCGCGGCGCCGACGATGTCGGGGCCCCCGCGCTCGGCCTCCAACTCGTGTTGCCGCCCGCGCAGGCGCCGCATGCCGATGTGGCCCCGGGG
>NZ_JBVVQE010000064.1:0-39976 GCF_055811435.1 Mesorhizobium sp. WSM4837 | reverse complement strand
GTTCGCCGAGATCCAGGCACTGACCGGTGGCATCGATATCTTGGTCAACAACGCCAGCATCGTGCCCTTCGTCGCCTTCCACATTGATGTCGCTGACGATGACGGTCGCGCCATCGACGGCCAAGCGCGCGGCGATCGCCTTGCCGATGCCTTGTGCGGCCCCGGTAACCAGGGCGGTCTTTCCCGCAAGCCGTTCAGTCATTTCCGTGCTCCATGTGATCTGTGACTCATCTCAGGCGTCGGCGTCGATAACGGCGAGCGCCGCGTCGATGCCTTTGCCGACCGCGAGCTTTTCGCCCAAAGCATTCATCGCGCCGCCAAGTGCCGTCAGCGCCGCGATCGCATAGATCGGCTGGGCGGTCGGGCCCATATGGCCGATGCGCGTCAACTTGCCCAATGTCTCGCCCCGGCCCGACGAAAACACCACGCCGTAACGGGCGCGCGCAGCCTGGCGAAGCGCTTCCTCGTCGATGCCTTCGGGCGTCCGGACGGCAGTCGTGGTTGGCGATGCGATGATGTCGCTGGCCGCCCAGATCGACAGACCCATCGCGGCGACGCCGGCGCGCATGGCCTTGGCGGTGAGCGCGTGGCGCGCCCACACCGCCGCCGGTCCCTCGTTGAGGTAGAGATCGAGCGCGACGTCGAGCCCGTTCACTTCCGCGACAGACGGCGTGAACGGAAACGGCTTGTCCTTCGACCACGCATGCTCCCAATCGACGATGCTGAGCATCGACGCGCGCGGCGCCAGTGGATTGGCCTTCATTTTCGCCCAGGCCCGCTCGCTGACGCCCATCATCGTCAGCCCGGGAGGCGCGCCGAGGCATTTGTTCGGGCCGGTGACATAAATGTCGGCTCTGCAGTCCTCGGGATGCGTTTTCATGCCGCCGAAGGACGAAACGGCGTCGACGATCAGATAGGCACCATGCGCCGAAACCAGCGCGCCGATGGCGTCGATCGGGTTGATGGTGCCCGACGGCGTGTCGTGGTGGCAGACGGAAACGATGCTGATTTCCGGATGCGTTTCCAGCATTGCCGCAACCGCCTGCGGGTCGACCGCCTCGTTATAGGGCACCTCGATTTCGAGCAGATGCGGCGAATAGCGCTTCGCCCAATAACCAAACCCCTTGCCGTAGACTCCCGAGGCAAGGTTGAGCACGACGTCGTCGGGCGTGATCAGGGAGGCTGCCGCGGCCTCCAGGCCAAGAACCGGCTCGCCATGCAGAATGACCGGCTTGTTGGACAGCCGCATCGCCTTCTGCGCCTTGTCAACCACACGCTCGTATAAGAGCTGGAACGCCGGGTCGTAATCGTAGAGCACGGTGCGGCCGAGGCCGCGCAGCACGTCGGGATAGGCGTTCACCGGCCCGGCAGTAAGTGTGATGACCGGTTCGGCGTGTTCGAGATAGCGCATGGTCTTTGTCTCTTCGTTGGCGGCGGTCAGCCGTAGAATTGCGTGCCGGTCCGATAGGTCTTGAAGTTTTCCATGTCGTGCGAATACATCAGCTCGGCCCCATAATCCTCGGCGAGCTTCTTCACCTTGCGCATCGAGTTGACACCCGCCACCGGGTCGATGTGGAAGGCCGCCTGGCACAGCGTTTCAAGGCTCTTCTGCGTGTAGGCCGCATCGATGGTGAACATGATCGGCTTGCGCTTGGGAAATTCGACCAGCAAGCTGTAATGGCCGATAGAATGGCCGGGCGTCGAGATCAATTTGACCCCCCTGGCAAGCTCGACATCGCCGTCGATGCCCTCGAAGGTCGAGTTGGCCCGCGTCGTGCCCTCCAGCAATTGCGCGGTCGCGTCACGCGCTTCGGCAGCCTCCGCCGAAAAACTCAGATCCGAATAGCCGAGGTGCTCGAAAGGCTGGGGATTGCAAGCCTGCGGCACCTCGGTGCGATGACAGATCTTCTTGGCATGCGGAAAATACTTGTTGCCGCCGCAATGGTCGAAGTGGAAATGCGAATTGACGACGACGTCGATATCCTTCGGCTCGAGGCCGAGCAGCGCCAGGGCGCCGGGAATGGTCTGGTGCTTTTCCTGGATCGGCTTTTCGAAAGGCAGCACCTTCATGACGTGGTCGTAGTCGTAGCCGGTGTCGATGAGAAACCGGCCCTCGGCATGCTCGATCAGGATCGAATAGACGGGAAAGCGCACTTCGCCGCCGGGGCCGCGATTCCAGAACACGTGATAGCCGTCGAGAACGAGCGAGCCACCATCGAGCAGATAGACCTTGGTATCCGACATTTTGTTCTCTCCTCTGTTGGCGCGGGTCCCGTCCGCGCCTGAACCTGATCAGCGCACGCCGCGCTCGTATGGAATGCCGAGCGCTGCCGGCAGGCTGGCCCGCCGGCCGAACAGAACCAGCATGATCATCACCGCCAGGAACGGCAGCATCTGGATGACGTCGGTTGGTATGTTGATGCCGGCCACCTGCATGGCTGTCGTCAGCGACAGGCACACGCCGAACAACAAGGCACCGAACAGCACCCAGACCGGGCGACCACGCGCCAGCATGGCCAGCACGATGCCGAGAAAGCCCGCGCCATTGGTGACGAAGGGAATGAACAGGCCGGCGCCGACATTGGCGAGAAAGGCGCCGCCAAGCCCTGCCAGCGCTCCAGTCGTCAGCACGGCGATGGTGCGGGTTCGTGCGACGTCGATGCCGGCGACGTCAAGCGCGGCCGGCTTGTCGCCCGCCGCCTGCAGGTTCAGGCCGAGCTGCGTGCGCCGATAGATGTAGCCCATGGCGAAAACCAGTGCTACCGCCAGGTAGACGATCAGATGCTGCCTGAACAACGCCGGCCCGATCACCGGAATGCCCGACAGCAACGGAATGACGGTCACATCCACCGCTGGCAGGCGGGGATAGCTGCGCGAAAACTGGAAATGGTGGAGCAGCGCCGTCAGGCCTTCAAGTCCCAATGTCAGCGCTATGCCGATGACGATCTGGTTCAAGCCGATGCGCACGCAAAGCAGCGCCATGACCAGCGCCACGGCGATACCGCCGCCGGCGCCGGTGAGAAAGCCCAGCCACAGCGATCCGGAATAGAAGGCGCCGACGAAGCCGAGATAGGCGCCGGCCAGCATCATGCCTTCGATGCCGATGTTGAGCACGCCGGCCTTTTCGGACATCTGTTCGCCGAGGCCAGCCAGCAGCAGCGGGATCGCCGCGGTGACGGCGCCAAACAAAAGCGCGCTGAGAAAGACTTCGCTGAACAGCCCGGTCATAACTTCAGGCCCTCCGCGACTGATTGTAGCGGTGATCGATGTATTCGGCGAGCGCGAGCACGATCAGCACGATGGAGACCAGCACCAGCGTGAAATGATTGGGCACGCCGAGGCGGCGGGCCGCGCTCTCGCCGCCGATCGACAGCACCGAAAGCAGGAACACGAAACCGATGGCGGCAAAGCCGTTCATGCGGGCGAGGAACACGACGGGAATGACCGCCAGCCCGTAAGCGGGGTTCCAGTCGGCGCGGACGTTACCCTGGACGCCGAGGATATCGACAGCGCCGGCAAGTCCGGCCAGCCCGGCCGAAATGGCGAAGACGGCAATGGTGAGCTTCGGCACGCCGAGCCCCGCATGGATGGCCGCGCGTGGGTTGGCCCCGACGATCCTCAGCTTAAGGCCGAAGGCCGTGCGCGTCATCACCAGATGTACGGTGATGATCGCCGCCAGTCCCAGAAGCAGGCCGCTGGTGATGGTCGTGTCGAGCAGACGCGGCAGCCGGTCCTCGACCGGCAAGGTGCGGGTCTGCGGCACGGTCGTGCCCGGATCGCGAAACACCAGCTTGACCAGCACATTGGCGAGCGAGGTGCCCAGGAACGTCATCATCAGCGTGGTGATGATCTCGTTGACGCCCTGATAGGCCCGCAAAAGGGCCGGCACCAGCGACCAGAGCATCGCAACCGCCATGGCGATGACAAACGAGCAAATCAGCGCCAGCCAGGCAGGCATGACTTCCACGAAGAGCGGCGCGCTGGCGGCGGCCGTTACCGCGCCGAGCAGGAACTGGCCATCGCCGCCGAGATTCCACATGCCGGCGCGAAAGGCCACGATCAGGCCGGCGGCAAGAAACAGCAGCGGCGCCATGCGCGTCAGCGTCTGCTGGATGCCGAGCGGCGACAAAAGCCCTCTCTTGAGCACAAAGCCATAATAGGCAAGCGGGTCGACGCCGACGGCAAGCAGGATGCAGCCGGCGATGATAAGCGCGGCCAGTATAGGGCCGAGGGTCATCAGCAGCCGATGCTGGATATCGCGGCGCGTGACCACAGCAGCCGTGGCATCGAGTGCGGTTGCGCCGGCGGCTGGGACGGTGTCGATGCTCATGCGGCAAGTCCGATCATCAAGCGACCGATCTTGGAGCGGGCATCGCCGACATTCTCGGCCGTGCCGACCAGCGAGCCGTTCGAGATGACGGCGATGCGGTCGCACATGCTGAGCAACTCCTCCAGGTCGGTGGAGATGAGCAGCACGGCAAGGCCGCGTGCCGCCGTATCGCGGATTCGCTGGCGCGAAGCCAATGTATTGGCGAGATCGAGGCCATAGGTCGGCTTGTTGAAGATCACCACTTTTGCGCCTTCGGCGAGTTCGCGCGCCAGCAGCACCTTCTGGATATTGCCGCCGGAGAGTCGGGCGACCGGCGTTTTCAGACTGGGCGTGCGCACGTCGTATTCGCGGATCAGTTGAGCGGCGCGCTTGTCGATTTCAGCGCGCTGCTCGACGCCGTTGCGCCAGAAGGGAGCGGCGCCGACCTGCTTGAGGAAGAAATTGATCGAGACCGGAAAAGTCCCGACCGTGCCCTCGCCGAGCCGATCGTCGGTCAGGTAGCGAAGGCCTCGCTCACGGCGTTCGCCGACGCTCAGCGCCTCGATGGGCGTGCCCTGCAGCCGGACCGAACCGCTCACCGTCGCCCGCTGGCCAGCCAGCGCCTCCGCCAATTGCTTCTGGCCATTGCCGTCGATACCAGCGATGCCCAGCAGCTCGCCTGGACGGATGTCGAACGAAATCGATAACAGGCCCGGCGCGTCGTCTGTCGGTGCGACCGCGAGTTCATGGACCTGAAGCAGCGGAGCCGCTCCGGCGTGAATGGTGCGAACCGGACGCTCGGACGCTTCCGGGTCGTCCTTCTGCTTGCCGAACATCAATTCGACGATCTCCGAAACGATCGCCTGCTCGCCTAGCGCGCGAAACCGCTCGGGAGGAATTTCGCCGACCTTGCGGCCGAGTTTCAGCACCGAGATTCGATCGCCGAAGGCCGCCGCCTCCTTGAGCTTGTGGGTGATGAAGACGATCGCCAGCCCCTGTTCGACAAGGCGGCGCATCAGCGCGCCCAGCTCATCGATGCCCTTCGGCGTCAGCATCGAGGTCGACTCGTCGAGGATCAGAATCCGGCTGTTGCGCACCATCGCGCGCAGGATCTCGACCTGCTGCTGTTCGCCGAGCGAGAGTTCCGACACCTTGGCATGCAGCTTGACCGTGATACCGAGCGCCCTGGTGATTTCGGCGACGCGCGCTTCCAGTTCCTCGGTCTTGGGCCGCTGCCACCACGGGCCGCCGAGCAACAGGTTTTGCGCGACCGTCAGCGTCGGCACCAGCATCATGTGCTGGAATACGGTTCCGATGCCGAGCGCCAGCGCATGGCGCGGCGAGGTGATCGCGATAGGCTCGCCGTCGACCAGTATGCGGCCCTCGTCCGGCTGCTGCAGGCCGGACAGCATGCCGATCAAGGTGGATTTTCCGGCGCCGTTTTCACCGAGCAGCACATGCACTTCACCCGGACGGATCGCCAGATCGACGCTGTCGTTGGCGACGACGCCGGGAAACCGCTTGGTCACGCCTTCAAGCGCGACGATGTCGTGCTTGTCGACCGACAATGAGGAAGCACTGCTCATGAAGCCAAAGCCTTGAAACTTGAAATCGGTCCGGAGGGGTGAATTGTCACCCCTCCGGAAACCTGCATTGAAGCGCCTTACTGGGCGACGCTGGTCATCAGCGCCCTGACTGCTGCTGCATCATAGACCGGATCGACCTTGGTCTTGCCGGAAACGATGTCCTCGCGCAGCGTCTGGATCTCCGCCCATACATTGTCCGGGATCGCAGCGGTTTTCAGAAGCTTGACCGAATCGTCCTTGAGGCCGATCGAGTAGCTCTTGGTGCCGAACGTGTCGGCCTTGAGGTCGGCGATCATCGCCGCATAGACAGGCTCGATGTTCCAGACCACCGACGACAGCAGGAAGCCTTTGTCGATCGGCGTCTTGTCGCCGATGACGTCGATGAAATAGACCTTGCCGCCATCGCCGGCCTTGGTCGTCTCGACCGCCTGCAGCATGCCGAAGCTCGAGCCGTTGCCCTGGCCGAAGATGATGTCGGCGCCCGATGCGATCACGCTTTCGGTAACGCGCTTGCCGCCGGCCGCATCGCTGTAGGCGGCGGGTCCGATCACCGCATAGGTGACCTTGACGTCCGGGTTCTCGGCCTTCACACCTTGCGCGAACGCCGCCGACTGCGAGTTCCACGACGGAGGCTCGCCGGACACGACGATGCCGACCGACTTGGAACGCGACATCTTGGCGGCGAGACGGCCGGCAAGGTACGCGCCTTCGTGACCGCTCAGCGTGTAGTCTGCGACGAGCCCAGCCTCCAGGCCGGTCGGCGTGTCGACGATCGCCACTGGCACCTTGGTTTCCTTGGCGATTTCGGGAGCCGCGGTGTTGTACCCGCTGGCATGGGCAATCAACAGGCTGGCGCCGTCGGCCGCCAGTTCGCGCAATGTCGGGCGCACGTCGCCATAGCCGAGCCCCTGCGCCGTCACTATCTCGACACCGGCAGCTTTCGCCGCTGCCTTGGCAGCGTCGATGCCTTGCTGGTTCCAGCCATAATCGGTGCCTTCTTCCGGCGTCAGGATGGCAATGGACTTGACTTCGGCGGCAAGTGCATTACCCAGCAAAAGGCCGCTTAATATAACAGCGCTTACGCTACCCTTCAGGAACTTAGACATGTTACCCTCTCTGTTCGGTTGACCCAAGATATTCTTATTGTTATTGCGCAAAAGCGAGGTAGACTGCCTGAACAATTCCACACGGAGTTCAGGCAAGGTGGTTGTGCGATACATTCTTCCGATAATTCTGGCGTTCACATCGTTCGCCAACGCGGTTGAATTGCGGCACATCACTGTGCGAACCGGCACCGAAGGGCTCGATCCGGTGCCGCTGACGATCTCGAATGCGGGGCGTGAGGCGCTTTCCTGCAATGCAGACTTCGCCCACTGGTATTCGGCCACGATCGCCACCGCGGCGCCGGGCAAGAGCGCCCGTGTCGAGCTGTGGTTCGATCCAGAAACCGGGACATTTGCGATCCTCAACGACAAGCGCGAAAACCTGCCCGTCGAGCGGCTGTGGTGCGGCCTTTCCAAGCAGGCATACGCCACGCGCGTGCAAATCGCGCTCGACCGGACCAGTGGAAGAAAGGGGCAAATGGCCGTGACCTGCAGCAGAGCGGACGACAGGCTGGTCTGCCGGTAGACGCTCGCTTTTTGCCAGGTCAGACACCACCCCCGACCCTCACTCTGCCGCCAGGAATTTGTCGGTGAAGACGTCGTCGGCCGACAGGGCCGTTTTGAGCACGCCCTGATCCGTCAGCGTCTTCAAGGTCTCTTCCCATTGGGTCTTCGTCATCCAGCCGAGGCCGTGTTCCTTCGTCGCCGGGCTGTTGAACGTCGAAGCGATGTCGGCCTTGAGCTGGGCCAGCAGCACATCCTTCTTCTCCGCATAGCCAGGAACGGCCTTGGCGGTGATCTCGGCGGCTTCTTCCGGATGGGCCGCGACATAGTCGAAAGCCTCCCTGTAGGCCTTCACGAAGCGGCGCACGACATCGGCATTGTCCTTGATCATCGCCTCAGAGGTGAACAGCCCCGAGCCATAGGCCTTCCAGCCATGATCCGCGCCGAGCATGATGCTCAGCGACCCTGGGCCGCCAGCCTTGGCTTCAAGTTCTGGCACTTCGGCGTCGAGATAACCGACGACCGTCTGCACCCGTCCGAGCAGCAGGTAGCTTTCGTAAGGCGGCGAGACGCTGTTGAGCGTCATGTCCTTCTCGCTCATGCCGTTGGCAGCCAGGAAGCTCCTGAAGAAAATGTAGGTGGAGCCCGCCGGGTGGATGCCGATGGTCAGGCCCTTGAGGTCTGAAGGCTTGGTCAGCTTAAGCGTCTTGGCGAGCGAAATAATGCCCAGCGGCGACTGCTGGTTGACCGCCGCGAGCGCCACGACGGGAACGTTCTGCGACCTTGCCACGGCAAGCGTGGGAAGATCGCCGAAGCCGAATTCAGCGTTGCCGTTGCCCACCAGCCGCATGGCGTCCGGCGAGCCGGATCCTTTGCGGACCTCGCTCACATCGATGTCGTTCTTGGCGAAGAAGCCTTTCTCCTTGCCGACAAAGAACATGGCGTGATTGCCGCGCACCACCCAGTCGAGCTGGACGTTGACCGTGTCCGCCGCCAGCGCCGCGTTCGAGAAGCCAAGCGCGCCGACAAACGCCGCAAAGGTGGCCGCCTTGATAAGAGAGCGTCTCAGCATTGTCTGTTCCCTTGTTTGGTTGTTCGAAAGATCCTAGGCCTAGCTGAATTTCGGCGCCCACGGCACCACGACACGTTCAAGAATTTCGGCTGCGTAGTAGAAGGCGATGCCGAGCACTGAAACCAGCAGCAGCGCCGCGAAGACAAGGGCCGTGTCGAGTTGGGTCGACGCGAATTGGATGACGTAGCCGAGCCCGTCCGAGGCTCCGGCAAATTCGCCGACGATCGCGCCGATCACACTCAGGGTCGCGGCGATCTTGGTCCCGGCCATCAGGCTCGGAAGCGAGTGGGGGACACGGATCCTGAACAGGATCTGGGTCGGGCTGGCGCCGACCGAATTCATCAGCGACAGAAGCGAACGGTCGACCGATTGCATGCCGGCCAGCATCGACAGCGTCACCGGGAAGAAGGCGATGACCAGAATCAGACCGATCTTGGGAGCGAGCCCATAACCGAACCAGAGGATGAAGATCGGCGCCAGCGCGACCTTCGGCACATTCTGGAACAGCACGACGAGCGGATAGAGCGCGCGGCCCAGCCAATCGAAGCGCACGATGACGAGAGCAAGCGCAATGCCGACTATGACCGAGACAACAAAGCCAAACAGGATTTCGCCTGCCGTGACCACCGTCGCCTGCATGAGAGTGCCCCACTGCGCGACCAGCGATTTCGCAATCTCGGATGGGGCAGGAACGATAAAGGAAGATATCGAGAACCGCGGCTTCCCACACCACGATCGTCACCAGCAGAAGGATAGCCGCCGGAAGCCAGCTGCTCGTTGCCGCGTCCCAGACGGAAACCGGTTGCGGCGATGAGAGATTCATGAGGGGTTGCCTGCTCACGTCGCGCCTCCCGGCTGGTGACTGGAGCGCAGCATCGTTCGAAGCTGAAGCACCAGCCTGACGAATTCGGGGACTTCGGTCACGGAAGCGTCGCGCGGATAAGGCAGCGGAATGTCCAGGCTCTGGGTAATGCGTCCCGGTTTGATTCCCAGAACATGGACCTGGCGCGACAACTGAATGGCTTCGTCGATCGAATGCGTCACGAAGACGATCGTCTTGCCGGTCCGCTGCCAGATCTCCAGCAGCGACTGGCCCATCGAGTCGCGGGTGATCGCGTCAAGGGCGCCAAACGGCTCGTCCATCAGCAAGACCGCCGGATCGAGCGCCAAAGCCCGGGCGATGGCAACCCGCTGCCGCATGCCGCCAGACAGTTCGTTTGGGCGCTTGTGGGCGGCATCGCCAAGTCCCACCAGATCCAGCATTTCCTGTCCACGTGCCCGCAGCGCCGAGCGCGACATCGATTTGTCGGCGATGCCGAGCAGCATCGAGGCATTGTCGACGGCGTTTTTCCACGGCAGCAGATTGGCATCCTGAAAGACCAGACCGATCATCCGCTTGCGCGCCGCTTCGCCTGGCGAAACGCCGGCAACCGAGACGCTGCCGCTGCTCGGATTTACCAACCCAGCCAGCACTTTGAGCAGCGTACTCTTGCCGCAACCCGAAGGGCCGATCAGGGAAACGAACGAGCCTTGCGGAACTGCAAGGTCTATATCCCTGAGGATCAGCTGCCGGTTGCGATCCGTGCCCATGACCACCGAAACGCCTTTGGCGGAAATGAGGTCGTCGTGGCGGATGTGGGTCGGTCGGCCGCCGGCGGGTCGAATGGTTTCAACCTGCATGGTCGATCACCCCATGCATTGTGATTGGCCGCAGCAGCGCTGTCTTGATGGCACAGTCCGCATGAACGGCCAACCGGGTGAAGTCCCCGGCATAGCCAGCCTCATGCCTAACTCGTGCCATCGGCTACTCCCGGCCCTCGAGGATGCGGCGCACCGCGACCAGCTTGCGCGCCCGTTCGCCTTGCAGCGCCCTTATCTGCTCGGGCGTATAGGAGAACATGCCTTCGCCCGACTTGATGCCGAACTTCGATGCACCGGTCTTCTCCAGCACCATCGGCGCCACATCATCCCGATTGGAGAGATCGGCGTTCAGGAACGAAGAGACGGATTTGTAGATATCGAGGCCGGCCATATCGAGCAGTGCCATTGGCCCGATGACGGCGATCTTGTAGCCGATGCCCCAGGATACGCAGGTGTCGAGATCCTCCGGTTCGATGACGCCGCGCTCGACCAGATCCACCGCTTCACGCAGCAGTGCGTAAAGCACGCGATTTTCGACGAAGCCGGGAACGTCTTTCTTCACGACCACCGGCAACAGCCCGATCGAGCGGATCAGGTCGCGTATCGTCGCCACCGTTTCGGGCGCGGTCTTCTCGCCGCCGATCACCTCGATCATCGGGACGATGTGCGGCGGGTTCGACCAGTGCATGCCGACCATCCTGTCGGGGTGCGAGATATGGGCCTGCAGCTTGGTGATCGGAATACCCGACGTGTCCGAGGCGACGATCACCGAAGAGCCGATCAGCGGGTCGATGGCGCGATAGGTTTCGGCCTTGGTGTCGATATTCTCAGGCACATTCTCGATGACCAGTTCCGCCCCATCGACGGCCTCGGTGATGGTGCGGACGAAGCGCACCGTGCCGGCGCCCGTTGCCGGCACCTTGATGTCGAGACGGTCCAGAACCCCGCCGGCGATGTCGAGCGTGCCGCGGGCGCGTTCGACCGCGACATCGGAAACGTCGTACGCCGCCACGTCGAGCCCGCCGGGCGAAAGCCGCGCGGCGATGCCCGGACCCATCGTTCCCAGTCCGATGAGAGCGGCGCGCTTGATCATCATGCGGCCTTTGCGGGAGCCGCAGCGGTTGCCGCCTTGAAGGCTGGACGAGCGGCGATTGCGGCGACCCAGCGCTCGAGATTGGGCAGCGACGGCCGGTCGATCTTGAAGTCGATGCAACGTTTCAGGATCGGTGCGCAGGCGATGTCGGCAATGGTCAGCTTTCCCAGCGCCAGGAATTCCTTGCCGGCCAGATGCCCGTCGATGATCTTGAGCTGCGCCACCAGGTCCTTGACCTGTTCCTTGTATTCGGCGGTCTGTTCCTCTGGCGTCAGCTTGGCGCCCTTGAAGGCAGCCATATAGCCGGGATTGACCGCCGCCAGCAGAAAATCCATCCAGCGCTCGACCTCGGTCTTTTCCGCAGGGGTGGCGCCATTCAGCCGCTCACCGCCGGATGCCGCGAGATAGCGCAGGATGGTGTTGGACTCCCAGATCACGGTGTCGCCGTCGACCAGCGTCGGGACTTTCGACGTCGGATTAAGCGCCTTGTATTCGGCCGTCTGGGTGTTTTCGAACTGGCGGCCGTAATCTTCGCGCTTGTATGGCGCGCCAAGCTCTTCGAGCATGAAGAGCACCTTTTGAACGTTGCCCGATGTCTGGCGGCCTAAGAGCTTGTACATATCATCTCCTCGATTGTGTCGTGGCCTACTTGCCGGCCGGCAGCGGCTTGTAGACGATAGCGTCCATTTCGATCTTGGTGTTGATGACGGCCTTTGCCTCCACCGTCGTGCGCGCCAGCACCGCGTCGCCGATCCCTTCGAGAAACGCCTTGTTGTAGCGGCCGAAGTCGCGCGTATCCTCGAGATAGGTGGTGATCCGCACGACATCGGAGAGCTTTGCGCCCTCATCGGCAATGACGCGCGCGATGGTCCTCAGCGTCGCCAGCGTCTCTTCCTCGATCGTGCCGCTGATCATGTTATTGTTCTCGTCCTTCGGCACCTGGCCGGAGACGAAAATGAAATCGCCGGCACGCACCGCCGGATGAAACGGCAGGTTCGGATTCTTCTTGCCAATGGCGTAGTGGCTGGCGGATTTTCGCGTGCTGTCGCTCAACCTATCCCCCTAGAGAACGCTGGTTTCGATGATATCGACGCCACGGACGCGGTCGATGAGGTAGATGATGCCGCGATCGTCGATGGTGACGTCGTTGGAAGACGATCGCTCGGCGCCCTCAGGCGCATCGGGCACGAAATGGCCGACCTCCTTGGGTGCGAACGGGTCGGCGATGTCGACCAGCCGCAGCCCCTGGGCGAACCATGCAAACGGAATGATGGTGCCCTTGAACCGCTCGGAAGGCTGATGGCAGCCGGTCATTGGCGGTTGTGGTTCGCCATCCGGGTCGAGGCCAGGCACCTGGAAGGTCGAGATCGGCAGCGGGTTCGTCTCGTCGGTGATGTCGTAGATCCAGGTGAAGGCCGGCGGCGAAGGTCGGAGCTTGGCGACATCCTCGTCCGCCACCACCATGATGTTGCGGCCCTTGAGCGGCTGCGGGATCGGCAGGCATGTGTGCGTGGGGTGCGGGAAGCTCGGGCTCGAATTGACATGCGAGACAAGCTTCGGCTTCGAAATGTCGGAAATGTCGAGGATGAACAGGCCGTGATGCCAGTAGCTGACATAGAGCCGGTCGCCCATGCGTAACGGATGGTGGCAGCGCGGCGTGACGTAATCATGCCACGGATACTCTTCGCCGCCGCCGGTCCATTGCCCCGGTATCCACCAGCGGCCGATTTCGACCGGATTTACCGGATCGATCAGGTCTAGGATCATCACGATGTTGCCGACATAGCCGTCGGCGGTCGGCGAGATATAGGCATAGCGGCCGTCATAGTCGTAGCGATGCACGCCATGGCCGCCGGTTATCCACTTCGAGATCAGCCTCGGCTCCGCCGGTCGGGTCGTGTCGTAGAGCGCCAGGCCACCGCCGAAATCGGCCGGGCCCGCATTGCCGAAGCGCTCGTGGTTGATGATCATCAGACCGTCCTGGGCGCGCACCTTGTGCGAGTGCCAGCCGGGCGGAACGTCGATCGTCGCGACCTTCTTGGGATTGCGCGGATCGGAAATGTCGACAAGCGTCGTGCCGCTCGGCGGACGCATGTGGCCGATATAGAGAATGTTGCCGTCGACCCAGACCTGACCACCGCCCGGACAGTCGACATGGCCGATCTGCTTTGTGTTGAACGCCGAAACCAAATGCATCCGCCCTTGCTGCTGAACCGTCTCTTTCGATGTCCGCGCCATTATGGCGGCGCGGACGGTTTCCGCTGCAAACTAGACGATGCGGAGCAGATCGCCGGCCTGGTTGCGGCCCCAGCGCTTGTAGAGCAGCAGCGCCTTCTGTGTCGGCGCATCGGTCGCGCCGAAGAAGATGACCGGCTCGGTCGAGGAGCCATTGATATGCTCGACCCAGCAACCGCCCGGTATGGCGATCGTGTCGAACTGGTTCCAGTCGTAGCGCTTGCCGTCGATCATCGAATGGCCATTGCCGCGGAACGGCGCCAACAGCAGGCTGGCGGTCTCGCGCTGCGGCAGCGTCTTTTCGCCCGGCCGCAACATCTGCACGTAGAAGTTGATCGTGCGGAAGACCGGGCCGCCGGTGGTGGGGTCGACATAGTCGATGACGATCCCTTCATGCGGATCGCCGTCCCAATCCTTGTGCGCGTCGAGGATCGCTTCCATCTTTTCCCAGCGATAGACATACATCGGCGACGACAGGCCGCCGCCGCGCTTGTGGTCGACGAAGCGCGGCATCAGGCCGCCCTCGCCATAGATTCGCTGCGAATAATCGCTCGGAAAACGCGCGGTCTGCACCTTCTTCTCGACTTCCTTGCCGTCGACCATCTCGGTGTATTTGTGATCGAAATGCACGGCGTGCAGCGTCTCGACCAGCGGCAGGTCGAGGACCGAAAGGTTGACCGCCTGTTCGCCGCCGACCGTGCCGTGATTGTGCCAGGCGTCGTTCGGCGTCAGCACCATGTCGCCGGGGCCGAAAACCACGTCCTCGCCCTCGACGCCGGTAAAATTGCCCTTGCCGGTCAGGCCAAAACGTATGGCGCTCGGCGAATGCTTGTGCGGCGGCATGATCTCGTCCGGATCATTCAGGCGGTAGGCGGTGTACATGGTGCTGACCGAGGCGCGCTTGGGCGCGAGCCCCGGATTGACCAAGATCAGCGACCGGCGCTCGCTGTCGTCCATGGTCACCAGTTCGGCGGCGCGCTGCAGCAGCGGCTCGATATCGGCATAGGACCAGACGAAGGGGATCGCCTTCGAGGTCGCCATGAGCTGCTTGATCTCGTCGTGATCGACGCCTTCCGACGTCGCCCAGAACGGGAACATATTCTTTTCGTAGAGGGCGTCATAAAGGCCCTTCAGCGCTGCCTTCTTGTTGGTGACGGTAAGGTCTGCCGGTTGCGCCAAGGACATCTCTGACACCTCTCTTCACGAAGAAAATGCGTTTAACCAACTCAACCGTATTCGGATTGGTTTTTCTGGACAATCCCAAAACTGAGAATTTTAAAAATTTTTGGTTGAGTGCTTCTATGGAGGCCGAATGGCCCCAAAAGGGGCAAAAAAGTCGAAAAGATGCGAGAAAATGGCCGGCGGATCGTACCATTGCGGCCGTGGCAATCGCTCGGCAGCCCAACCAACTCGAATTTTGTTTTCAACCAAAGGAACTTGGTTGAACCCGGGCGACAGCAATTACGCGGCCATGCTTTGTTCAGCACGGCCGCGGATCAGGTCCGAGGCCTTTTCGGCGATCATGATGACCGCCGCATTGATGTTGCCGCAAACGAGATCCGGCATCACAGAAGCATCCACCGCGCGAAGGCCGGCAACGCCGCGCACCCGTAGTTGCGGGTCGACCACCGACTCCGCGTCGACACCCATGCGGCAGGTGCCGGCCGGATGATGCACAGTGATCGAGGTGTTGCGAATATGCTCATCGATCTCATCGTCGCTCTGGCATTGTGAGCCCGGAAAGAACTCCGAGGCGATGAACGGCGTCATCGACGGTTGTGCAGCGAGGTTGCGCGCGACGCGGAAGCCGGCGCGAAGCGACTGCCAGTCGCGCGGCGAAGACAGGAAATTCTGGTGGATCAGCGGCGCGGCCAACGGGTCGTTCGACGCCAGTTCCACACTCCCCCTGCTCTCCGGCTGGACGGCGACGATGCGGGTCGCAAAGCCATCGGCGAAGGAAGCTTTGAATGGCGGCATGTAAGGCCATGCGGCAAGCGGCGCAGCCGTGAAAAGCAGCTGAACATCCGGCAACGGCCGGCTTGCATCGCTTTTCAGAAACGCCACGACCCCGCCGGGCACATCTCCCGAAAAGCCCTTTCCGGTAAAATAGGTCTTGACGAAATCCAGCCCGATACGATCGGCCCGCATCATCTTGTGGAATGGCCCCGGCTGCTTGCGCCGATACATCAGAATGACCGAGACATGGTCCTGCAGGTTCTTGCCGACCTGCGGACGGTCTACTTTCGTCTCGATACCATGCGCGGCGAGCTCGCCGCTATCGCCGATCCCCGACAGCATCAGCAACTGCGGCGTGTTGATGACGCCGCCGGCAAGCACGACCTCATGCCGCGCCAGCACCTGGTGGGTCGCGCCGCCCCTGGTATAGGCGATGCCGGTCGCTCGCCCATCCTTCAGCACGATCCGCGTCGCCATCGCGCCGGTCAGCACCTTGACATTGCTGCGGCGCATGGCGGGACGCAGATAGGCCGACGCGGTCGAGCAGCGGCGACCGTTTGCGATCGTCATCTGCAGGCGCCCAAAGCCTTCCTGCACCGGGCCATTGTAATCGTCGGTCTGGGGATATCCGGCATCCCGGCTCGCCGTAGCGAAGGCATCGATCAGTTCGTCCTTGTAGCGGCAGAACTGCGTGTTCAGCGGCCCGCTGCCGCCGCGATAGTCGCTCTCGCCTTTTTCCCAGCGCTCCTGCTTCTTGAAATAGGGCAGCACCTTGTCGAATGACCAATCGGTGAGACCGCTGGCCGCCCAGCGGTCGTAATCGCCGCGATTGCCGCGCACATAAGCCATGGCGTTGGTGGAGGAGGAGCCGCCGATGACCTTGCCGCGCGCACATTCGACCTTGCGTCCGCCGACATTGGCCTCGGGCTCGCAGAAATACATCCAGTCATGACGGCGTTCGGTCAGGATCTTACCCCAGCCGAGCGGGATGTGGATCATCGGATCGCGATCCCAGTCGCCAGCTTCCAGGAGCAGCACGGAAACATCAGGATCTTCGCTCAGGCGGTTTGCAAGCACGCAGCCGGCCGACCCGGCGCCGACAATGACATAGTCGAAAGTTTCCCCAAACGGCATGCACTGTCCTCGGGAGAAGACGGCCCCGCCGAGATATGAGCCGTCAAAGAAACAACTGCGGTACTCAACCATCGCGCAACTGGTGTTGTCAACCACCGGGCGCAGATGTAGATTGGTTGAGTTGGTTGAGTGCTGTTCTCATCGATTCCGTGTCACAACTTGATATCGGGACGTCGAGTCGACCGCTGCCGATCAGACAGGAGATTTGGTTTTGAGCGCATTCGAGCCGCAGGTCGTATCGTCTGATCTCGACGACATCATCGCAGCGGTCCGCCAGTTGCAGCAGGGTGGCGGCAAGCTTCCTTCCGAGCGTGACCTTGCCGAACATCTCAACGTGAAACGCCATCAGCTTCGCAAGGCGCTCGAGATGCTGCGCCAATCAGGTGATTTGAAACCGACGCGCGCCAGGCGTGCGCCGACCGCCCTGCCCCGATATGGCGAAGAACTTGTCAGGGTAACCAACCCCATCGAGGTTCTGGAGTTGCGCCTGCTCATGGAACCGGGCCTCGCCCGGCTGGCATCGCTGCGCGCGTCCTCGTTCGAGACGGCCCGGATCATCGATGCGGCAACCACGCCGGAGAATGCCTCGTCTGGCGCGGTCGATTTCGCTTTTCATTCCGCCATTGTCGCTGCCGCCCGCAACCATCTTGCCGCCGAATTCTACAAGATGCTGCGCCAGGTCGGGGTCGATGCGCGGGTGAAGGTCGCACGGACCGCAGCGCCCACCTGCCCTAAGCGGATCGCCGAGCGCGACGGCGAACATCGTCTGATCGCGGAAGCGATCTCGAAACGCGACCCCGAAGCAGCCGAAGCGGCCATGCGCGCGCATTTGCTATCCGTGCAAAGACGAATCACGGAACGGTCGAATGCCGGCGCTTTTGCGGCATGAGCGTCTCGCTTTCTAGCCAGACAGCCTGCTCGCGGGAATTTTCAAATTGATGCGTCATTTCGACGTGCTGGTCGTCGGCGCCGGATCTGCCGGCTCGGTGGTGGCTAGCCGGCTAAGCGAGGACAGCTCGTGCCAGGTCGGCCTGATCGAAGCCGGGGCCATGCCGTCCGATCCCGATATCGCCGACCCTTTGAAATGGACGATGCTGCAGGGCCGCGCTTATGACTGGGCTTATCGGACGGTGCCGCAACCCTTTACCGCAAACCGCGTCCACGAATGGCCGCGCGGAAAGATCGTCGGCGGTTCTAGCTGCCTGCATGCCATGGCCTATGTGCGTGGCCATCCCGATGATTTCCGGCCCTGGGCAGTAGCAGGCGGCGAGCGCTGGTCCTTTTCGGGCTTGTTGCCGGGCTTCGTCCGCAGCGAAGCTTTCACCGCCTTCGACGCGCCGTCGCGCGGCCGCAGCGGACCGTTGGACGTCTATCTGCCGGATGCGGAGGTCAGCCCCGTCGTCCGCGCCTATATAGCCGCTGGACAGGCCATGGGGATCCCCGCCCTTACCGACCACAACAGCGGCGAGCTCGCTGGCACGAGCCCTAATTCGCTGAATATCCGCGCCGGCAAACGCCTGAGCGTCGCCGACGCCTATCTGCCGCCGGAGGTCATGGTGCGGCCGAACCTCACTCTGCTCACCGCCCACGAGGTCGAGCACCTCGTGCTGGAAGGCCAGCGGGCCACGGGTGTGGCTGTCGTGTGCGATGGGGAGAGCATGACGATCTCCGCCGACAGGATCGTTCTTTGTGCCGGCGCGGTGTCGTCGCCGCTCATCCTCATGCGGTCGGGCATCGGCGATCCGGATACGCTGAAGCGGGCGGGGATTCGCTGTCGTGCCGACCGGCGCGATGTCGGCCGCAATCTGCAGGACCATCTGCTGGCCCTTGGGAACGTCTACAGCACGAAAAAGCCGCTGCCGCCGTCGCGCCTGCAGCACTCGGAATCGCTGATGTATCTGCACGGCAGCGACCCGACCCGTTCGACGGGAAGCCCCGATATCGTACTCGCCTGCGTCGTTGCTCCATCGGCCGCAGTGGGCTTGAATGCGCCGCCCTACGGCTCGGCTTTCACGATACTCTGCGGCGTCACCCAGCCGACCAGTCGTGGGTGCATCGCACCGAGCGGGCCGGGCCGGAACGATGCACCGATCATCGATCCGCATTATCTCGAAACCGAACATGACCGGGCCGTTTTCCGGATAGCGCTGAAGACGGCGCGCGCGATTGGCCATCATCGAGCGCTCGACGAGTGGCGCGATGTGGAAATCCTGCCGGGATCACAGGTGCAGTCGGACGACGAGCTTGACGCTTTCATCGCCAGCGCTGCCTCCACACATCATCATCCTGCCGGCACGTGCAGGATGGGCGGGGATGCCGACGCAGTCGTCGACCCGGATTTGCGGCTGAACGGCTTCGACAACGCCTTCATCGTCGACGCGTCGGTGATGCCGACGATCCCGAGCGGACCCATCAATGCCGCGGTAGTCGCCATAGCGGAAACTTGGGCGTCAGTTCCGCCTAAAGCGCGTCGCGTTTGACCGCCGCATTAGCGCATGATCCCAAAAATCGGATCGGCCGGGCATGGCCCGAATCGGATCGATGCCAAACGGCCTATTCCGCCCAGAGTTCCCGGCGCAGTTCGCGCCAGCTTGCTTCGTCCGGTGCGACAAGAAGGCCACCGCCGACATGCGAAGGCCGATAGGTGCTGCCGTCGAAACGCGCGGCGTAACCACCGGCCTCGGCGTGGATCAGCACACCGGCCAGATGATCCCACGGCATCAGCTTGTTGTAGACGACGAAGTGGGCGTGGCCGCTCGCCAGCAGGCGGTATTCGTGAGCCGCGCAGCGATAGCCGAATTGCGACAAGGATTTCGTCTGGTTGCGCGCCAGCCGTGACCGTTCCGGCTCGGGCATATACTGCCAGGAAACCGCGCCGGTCATTTGCGAGAGCGGCGCAGGCTCGGCGACATGCACCTTCTCCAAAGTGCCATGCGCATGCCGTATGTGGCTGCCAGCACCGCTGGCGCCGATCAGCCAGTCCTTGCCGATGGGATCGTGAATGATGCCGGCGACGGTCTCGCCCTTCACCACGACGCCCAGCATGACGCCGAACAGCGGCACGCCGGAGGCGAAATTGAAAGTGCCGTCAACCGGATCGATGACGAAGGCGAGATCGGCTTCGCCGAGGCCCTGGAGCAGCGCCGGGTCGTCGGAGCAGGCTTCCTCGCCGACGATCATCGCCTGCGGGTAGCGCTCACGCAGCCTGACGGTGATGAGCCGCTCGGCACTCACATCGGCCTCCGTCACCAGATCGGCTGCCGAGGTCTTCTGGCGGACGTCGCCCTCATCCAGCCGGCGAAAGCGCGGCATGATCTCGGCAATGGCAGCGTCGGACAGAAGCTTGGCGAGCCAGTCGATTGCGGTATCGTCAAATGTCATCGGGAAGGTCTTGCCTTGCGGTCAGGGTCTCGTTGAGGGCGGCGAAATCGAACAGCTTTCTGTCGAGCAGATGCGAGGGCCGCACATTGGTCATGGCGTGGATCATCGTGTCCTTGCGGCCGGGCATGCGCTTTTCCAGGTCGTCGAGCATCGCCTTCATCGCATTGCGCTGCAAGCCGTCCTGGCTGCCGCACAGATCGCACGGGATGATCGGGAACTTCATGGCGCCGGCGAATTTTTCGAGATCGGCCTCGGCGCAATAGGCGAGCGGCCGCAGCACCATGACGTCGCCGTCGTCGTTGAGCAGTTTTGGCGGCATGGCGGCGAGGCGCCCGCCATGCAACAGGTTCATGAAAAAGGTTTCGAGAATGTCTTCGCGGTGGTGGCCGAGCACCAAAGCCGAGCAGCCCTCCTCGCGCGCGATGCGGTAGAGATGGCCGCGCCTGAGCCGTGAGCACAGCGAACAATAGGTGCTGCCCTGGGGAAGCTTGTCGGTCACCACCGAATAGGTGTCCTGATATTCGATGCGGTGCGCAATGGCGTATGTGTTGAGATAATCGGGCAGAATGTGTTTCGGAAAGTTCGGCTGGCCCTGGTCGAGATTGCAGGCCAGCAGGTCGACCGGCAGCAGCCCGCGCCATTTGAGATCGAGCAGCAACGCAAGCAGGCCGTAGGAATCCTTGCCGCCAGACAAGGCGACCAGCCAGCGATCGCCGGGCTTGACCATCGAAAAATCGTCGATCGCCTGACGGGCGAGACGCAGCAGCCGCTTGCGCAGCTTGTTGAATTCGACGGAGGACGGCACATCGGCAAACAGCGGATGAAAGCCGCCTGCGGCATCGGCGATCGGTTCGATTGTTTCTGGCAGCATGTTCATCGCGCGGCGGCCCCAAAAATCCTTGTTGCTGCCCGGAGTAGCGCATCGGCCCGAAAATCGAAATCGATTTTCGGAATCCTAAAGAAAAGGCCGCCTCGAGGGCGGCCTTCGATGATGTCGCAGATGAAAAAAATCGATCAGCGCGAATAGAATTCGACGACCAGGTTCGGTTCCATCTGCACGGCGAAGGGAACATCCGACAGCCCGGGGATGCGCCCGAAGGACGCCGTCATCTTGTTATGATCGACCTCAATGTAATCAGGCACGTCGCGCTCAGCCAGGCCTACCGATTCCAGGACGATCACCAGCTGCTTCGACTTCTCGCGCACTTCGATGACATCGCCCGGCTTGCAGCGGTATGAGCCGATGTTGACGCGCTTGCCGTTGACATTGATGTGGCCGTGATTGACGAACTGGCGAGCGGCAAAAATGGTCGGCACGAACTTGGCGCGGTAGACGACCGCGTCGAGACGCGACTCGAGCAGGCCGATCAGGTTCTCCGAGGTGTCGCCCTTGCGGCGGTTCGCCTCTTCATAGACCTTGCGGAACTGCTTTTCCGACACGTCGCCGTAGT
Source organism: Mesorhizobium sp. WSM4837 (assembly GCF_055811435.1). Lineage (NCBI taxonomy): Bacteria > Pseudomonadati > Pseudomonadota > Alphaproteobacteria > Hyphomicrobiales > Phyllobacteriaceae > Mesorhizobium > Mesorhizobium sp. WSM4837. Next base: position 18,511 of record NZ_JBVVQE010000064.1, on the reverse strand, counting down.
GACCCTTCAGCTTCTGCTTGGCACGCAGCTGCAGGCCGAAATCGGAAAGCTTGCCCTTGCGGCGCTGGCCGTGCTGGCCGGGACCGTATTCGCGCTTGTTGACCGGGGACTTCGGGCGACCCCAGATGTTTTCGCCGAGACGGCGGTCGATCTTGTATTTCGCGGATTCGCGCTTGCTCATCGCATTCCCTTTCAAAAAGACACACCCGGCACCTCATGGTCCGGGTGAAGGAAACGCGCCCTCCTCTGGCCCCCGTTTTCGAGACCTGACAGGGTTCTCCCACGCAACGCGGCGGAAAACCCACGGGACACGTCATTGCACATAAAGAAACCACCGGACGTTGCGGCCCGGCGTTGGGGGCTGATTAGACGGAGATTTGACTGGTGTCAAGGTCGCGGTAGGCGTCGATGATGGCAGCCGATACGCCGCGGTATCCCCGCGCGCTGTGTGCGGGACCGCGGCTATCCAATCATGGGACCTGTCCTGCAGGTGGGACAAGCGGCTAGTGTTTCGATTTCTTCTCCGGCAGGCCCTTGCGCTTGGTCTCGGCGAACTCCTCGAGCTGCTTTTCGCTCATCGATTTGTACATTCCCTTCGAAGCGCCCTTGAGCTCGCTCTTCTTGGTCTCGCCACGCTTGGCGGACAAAGCCGCGCCGGCGGCTTTCTGCTGGGCTTTTGAAGTGGCTGGCATGATCGTTTCTCCCGTCTTGCGATGCGGGAAAAACGCACCGGTCGTGGTGATGTTCCCAGATATCAGGAAATCGCCAGCCCAAACCCCTGCATCAGGCGGCGAGTCGGGAAATCGACCCGCTTCGAGGTGAAGACAGCAAGGTCGGCGCCTTCCGGCAACGCCTCGCCGCGGTGGCTGGCCTCGGCATGCGCGAGCAGCGAGAGCGCCCGCCGCGCGATCGCCTCGGCGGGATCGAGCCAATCGACCGGCCAGGGTGCCGTCTTGCGCATGCGATTGGCCAGAAAGGGATAGTGGGTGCAGGCAAGCACGACGATGTCGGTCCGCAATTCGTCATGTTCGACGAAGCACGGCGCGATCTCGGCACGCACCGCCTCTTCATCGACAAAGCCATCGCGCATATAGACTTCGGCCAGTCCCGCCAGACGGTCGCTGCCAACCAGGCGGACATGGCATTTCTGCGCCCATTTGCCGATCAGGTCGCGGGTATACTGGCGCTTGACGGTGCCGGGCGTCGCCAGCACCGAAACCAACCCGGAGCGCGTGCGTTCCGCTGCCGGCTTGATCGCCGGCACCGTGCCGACGAAAGGATGACCGGGAAATCTTTCGCGCAACGCATCGATGACCAGAGTCGAGGCGGTGTTGCAGGCGATGACCGAAATGGCCGGCGAAAAACGATCAAGCAGCTTGCCGAACAGCTCCAGCACATGTGCCCTCAGTGCCGCTTCCTCCCAAGCCCCGTAAGGGAAAGCCGCGTCGTCGGCGACATAGACGAAGCGGCGGTCGGGCATCAGCACCCGCGCTTCGCGCAGCACCGTCAGGCCGCCGATGCCGGAATCGAACATCAGGATCGGGCGGGCGCTTGAAGGATCGGTCATTGTCATCGTCTACAGGAGAAGGCGGAGAAGGCTGCGGGCCCGCGGCGGGAAGATGGTCACAAATCCCTATTCATCATTTTAGGCCTGATCCATCATTTTTGGGATGATGGACCACAGCAAATAACATTCGGTTACGGCTAGAGCCTGTCTCTCAGGCCTGGTCCTTGTCTGTCGCCTTGGCGGCGCGGGCCGCTGCCGGAAGCCGCCTGGGATCATCGCCCGGCGATCCGTCGCCGCGCGGCATGGCCGGCGAAAACCTGTCCAGCGATGATATTATGCCGCGCAGCACCTTGAGCTCCGGCTCGGCGAAGCCGGCGCGCGTCAGCACCGCGCGCAGGTTGTCGACCATTTTCGGCTTCTTCGCCGCCGGGCGGAAATAGCCGCGCGCTTCGAGCGCGCCTTCCAGATAGGCGAACAGGCCGTGCAACTGTTCCTTGGTCGCCGGCATCATGTCGGGACTGGAAAAGTTGGTTTTGGTCTCGTCTTCCAGGCCCGACTTCATCCACTCATAGGACATCAGCAAGGCGGCCTGGGCGATGTTGAGCGAGGAGAAGGCGGGATCGACCGGGAAGGTGACGATCTCGTCGGCGAGGCCGACCTCGTCATTGTAGAGCCCGAACCGCTCGCGGCCGAACAGAATGCCGGTGCGCTGTCCGGATCGCTGCCGCGCTCTCAGCGCCCTGCCCGCCTCGACCGGTCCGCGCACCGGTTTGAAATTATCGCGCGCGCGCGCCGTGGTGGCGAAGACGAAATTCAGGTCGGCGACCGCCGAGGCCAGATCGTCATATACTCCAGCGGCATCGATGACGTGGTCGGCGCGGCTCGCGGCAGCGCGCGCCTTTTCGCTCGGCCAGCCGTCGCGCGGATTAACGAGGCGCAGTTCGGACAGACCGAAATTCGCCATGGCGCGCGCGACCATGCCGATATTCTCGCCGAGCTGCGGCTCGACCAGGATGATCGCCGGGCCGGTGGCAGGAAGGATGTCGTTGCTGGCTTGCATTGTCTCAATGAACTGCTGTTTGCGGCATTTCAGCGTCCCCTGCCATATCCGGCCGCGAAAATGAAGCTTTGGCAGGCAACGCCCGATGCCAGGGGCGAGCCCGCTGGGGCGGATCGCCGTTTGCGCGGCCAAAAATGCTTTGATATACGGGCCGCATCCCCGGCCAAAGCCATGCGGGCAAGGCCGTTCCGATCCCCAACAATGAGGCATTCTTTCCATGGCGAAGATCAAGGTGGCGAACCCGGTCGTCGAACTCGACGGCGACGAGATGACCCGCATCATCTGGCAGTTCATCAAGGACAAGCTGATCCACCCCTATCTCGACCTCAAGCTTGAATATTACGACCTCAGCGTTGAGCACCGCGACGCCACCAACGACCAGGTGACCATCGATTCGGCCAATGCCATCAAGAAGCACGGCGTCGGCGTGAAATGCGCGACGATCACCCCCGACGAGCAGCGTGTCGAGGAATTCGGGCTGAAGAAGATGTGGAAGTCGCCGAACGGCACCATCCGCAACATCCTCGGCGGCACCATCTTTCGCGAGCCGATCATCATGAAGAACGTGCCGCGGCTGGTGCCCGGCTGGACCAAACCGATCATCGTCGGCCGTCATGCCTTCGGCGACCAGTACCGCGCCACCGACTTCCGCTTCCCCGGCAAGGGCAAGCTGACGATCAAGTTCGTCGGCGAAGACGGCCAGGTGATCGAGCATGACGTGTTCGAGGCGCCGGCCGCCGGCGTCGCCATGGCCATGTACAATCTCGACGACTCGATCCGCGAATTCGCCCGCGCCTCGCTCAATTACGGCCTGCTGCGCAACTACCCGGTCTACCTCTCGACCAAGAACACCATCCTCAAGGCCTATGACGGCCGCTTCAAGGACATTTTCCAGGAAGTCTACGAGGCAGAGTTCGAAGCCGAGTTCAAAGCCAAGAAGCTCTGGTACGAGCACCGGCTGATCGATGACATGGTTGCCTCCAGCCTGAAATGGTCGGGCGGCTATATCTGGGCCTGCAAGAACTATGATGGCGACGTTCAGTCGGACACCGTGGCGCAAGGTTTTGGGTCGCTCGGCCTGATGACCTCGGTGCTGATGACGCCGGACGGCAAGACGGTGGAGGCGGAGGCGGCGCACGGCACCGTCACCCGTCATTATCGGCAGCACCAGAAGGGCGAGGAAACCTCGACCAATTCGATCGCCTCGATCTTCGCCTGGACACGCGGCCTGGCGCACCGCGCCAAACTCGACGACAATGCCGAGCTGATGCGTTTTGCCGAGACGCTGGAAAAAGTCTGCATCCAGACCGTCGAAGCCGGCTTCATGACCAAGGATCTGTCGCTGCTGATCGGTCCCGACCAGCCATGGCTTTCGACCACCGGCTTCCTCGACAAGATCGACGAGAATCTGCAGAAGGCGATGGCCTGACCAGCGTTGTGAGCAGGCCCGTCGTCTACGGGGCGGACTACAGCGTCTATGTACGCATCGTCCGCCTCGCACTCGAGGAAAAAGGCATCGGCTACGAACTTGTGCCGGTCGACATCTTCGCGGCGGACGGCATTCCGGGCTGGTATTTCGACCATCAGCCGTTCGGCCGCATCCCGGCCTTCGAGCATGACGGGTTCCGCCTCCACGAGACCGGCGCGATCGCCCGCTATGTCGACGAAGCGTTCGACGGCCCGGCGTTGCAACCGATCGAAGCCCGGCCTCGCGCACGTATGAACCAGATCATCGGCATGCTCGACGCCTATGCCTATCGAGCCATGGTCTGGGATGTCGCCGTCGAGCGGCTGGAGAAAACGGCGCCTGACGAGGCTTTGATCGCAAATGGGCTTCTGCAGGCGAGAACGACACTTAAGGCGCTCTCATCGCTGAAAGCCGAGGGGCCATGGCTGCTGGGCGAGCAACTGACGCTGGCCGACCTCCATGCAGCACCCATCATCGGCTATTTCGCCAAGGTCACTGAGGGACGGAAACTGCTGGCCGAGTTTCCAGATCTTCGGGACTGGTTCGCGCGCATCGCCCTACGGGAGAGTTTTGCCCGTACTGAAAAGGCTGGGTGACAAAGTCCGAAAGGCCGAGGGACAGCACCCCCCTCTGTCCTGCCGGACATCTCCCCCTCAAGGGGGGAGATCGGATGTCACGATTGTTTTCGCCAATTTTCGACGTTTGAGAAAAAGGCAGGGCAATGAAGCTGCCAATCTCCCCCCTTGAGGGGGAGATGTCCGGCAGGACAGAGGGGGGTGCCTCCCAGACCCCCAGCAACCGATCAGGCCGCCTCCAGAGCCGCCTTCACCGCAGCGATCGCGTCTTCGGCCCTTGAGGCGTCCGGGCCGCCGGCCTGGGCCATGTCAGGCCGACCGCCGCCGCCCTGCCCGCCCAAGGCCGCGGACGCCACACGCACCAGATCGACAGCGCTGAAGCGGCCGGTCAGGTCGTCGGTGACGCCGACCACGACGCTGGCCTTGTTGTCCTCGCCGGCGCCGACGAAGACGACGACGCCGGAGCCGAGCGACTTCTTGCCGGCATCGGCCAACGGCTTCAAATCCTTCGGCGCGACACCCGATACCGCCTTGCCGAGGAAGCCGACACCGGCAATGGTCTCGTTCTCGGCAGGCACGCCGGCTGGCGAGCGGTCGCCCAGCGCCAGTTTCTTGCGCGCTTCGGTCAGTTCTTTCTCGAGCTTCTTGCGCTCGTCCAACAGCGCTTCGACGCGCGCCGGCACGTCGGCCGGCGAGATCTTCAACGCCGCCGCAGTGGCCTTCAGCCGTTTGTCCTGCTCGTCGAGATGCTTTCTGGCCGCCTCTCCGGTCAGCGCCTCGATGCGGCGCACGCCGGCGGCGACGGCGCTGTCCGACACGATGCGCACCAGACCGATATCGCCGGTCGCCCTGACATGGGTGCCGCCGCATAGCTCGACCGAATAGGGCCGGTTGGCCTTGGCGCCATGCAAGCCCGTGCCCATCGAAACGACGCGCACCTCATCGCCATACTTTTCGCCGAACAGCGCCATGGCGCCTTCGGCAATGGCATCGTCGACCGACATCAGCCGCGTGGTGACCGGGCTGTTCTGGACGACGATCTCGTTCGCCATCCGCTCGACCTCTTCGATCTCGTCAGGCGAGATCGGGTTGTTGTGCGAAATGTCGAAGCGCAGACGCTCGGGCGCGACCAGTGAGCCCTTCTGCGCGACATGGGTGCCTAGCACCTCGCGCAGCGCTTCGTGGATCAGATGCGTCGCGGAATGGTTCGCGCGCAGCCTGGAGCGGCGCGCATGGTCGACCTTCAGCTCGACGGTCGCGCCCGTGTCGACCGTGCCGTCGGCCACCTTGCCGAGATGCACGAAAAGCCCGTCGGCCTTCTTCTGCGTATCGGAGATCTCGATTGAGAACCCTTCGCCTGAAATGACGCCGGTATCACCCACCTGGCCGCCGGATTCGCCATAGAACGGCGTCTGGTTGACGACTACGGCAACCGCCTCGCCGTTGGCGGCGCTGTCGACGATCTTGCCGTCCCTGACCAGCGCCTGGATGAGGCCTTCCGCCTGCTCGGTCTCGTAGCCGAGGAACTCGGTGGCGCCATGCTTCTCGCGCACCGGGAACCACACTGTTTCGGTCGCCGCCTCGCCGGAACCAGCCCAGCTCTTGCGCGCCTCGGCCTTCTGCTGCTCCATCGCATTGGTGAAGCCGGCAAGATCGACCGAGATGTTGCGCTGACGGAGCGCGTCCTGCGTCAGATCGAGCGGAAAGCCATAGGTGTCGTAGAGCTTGAAGGCGGTCTCGCCATCCAGCATGTCGCCGGCACCCAGCTTTTCCGTCGCTTCCGAAAGCAGGCCCAAGCCGCGCACCAGCGTCTTGCGGAAACGGGTTTCTTCAAGCTTCAGCGTCTCGGTGATCATCTGTTCGCCGCGCACCAGTTCCGGATAGGCCTGGCCCATCTCGCGCACCAGCGCCGGCACCAGCCGCCACATCAGCGGATCACCGGCGCCCAAAAGCTGCCCATGGCGCATGGCGCGGCGCATGATGCGACGCAGCACGTAGCCGCGGCCCTCATTGGACGGCAGCACGCCGTCGGCCACCAGAAAGCAGGACGAACGCAAATGGTCGGCGATGACGCGGAACGATCCGACGGTGTCGGCATCCGGACCGCGGCCGAGCGCGGATGACGCGGCCTCGATCAGGTGACGGAACAGGTCGGTCTCGAAGACGCTCTCGACCCCTTGCAGAATGGAGGCCATGCGCTCCAGGCCCATGCCGGTGTCGATCGACGGGCGCGGCAGGTCGATGCGCTCATCCTTCGTCACCTGTTCATACTGCATGAACACCAGGTTCCAGAATTCGAGGAAACGGTCGCCATCCTCCTCGGGGCTGCCGGGAGGGCCGCCCCAGATGTGCTCGCCACGGTCGATGAAGATCTCCGAGCACGGACCGCAAGGTCCGGTGTCGCCCATCGCCCAGAAATTGTCCGAGGTCGGAATGCGGATGATACGATCGTCGGAAAAGCCGGCGATCTTCTTCCAGTAGCCGGCAGCCTCGTCGTCGGTGTGATAGACCGTGACCAGCAGCTTGTCCTTCTTCAGCCCGAACTCCCTGGTGATCAGGTCCCAGGCAAGCTCGATGGCGCGCTCCTTGAAATAGTCGCCGAACGAGAAATTACCGAGCATCTCGAAGAAGGTCAGGTGGCGCGCGGTGTAGCCGACATTGTCGAGGTCGTTGTGCTTGCCGCCGGCGCGAACACTCTTCTGAGCCGTCGTGGCACGCGAGTAGGGTCGCTTTTCCAGGCCGGTGAAAACGTTCTTGAACTGCACCATGCCGGCATTGGTGAACATCAGTGTCGGGTCGTTGCGCGGCACCAGCGGGCTCGACGCGACGACCTCGTGACCCTCCTTGCGGAAATAGTCGAGGAATGTCGACCGGATCTCGTTCACGCCACTCATGAATACTGCCTTTTAGCTTTTAGAGAGAGCCGCCGGCGCGGCCGACGGCAAATGGACATGGCCTTTTAGCCGCCGCGTTGCACCCTGTCCAGAAACACGGAATTGGGCCAATTTGCGGGGCTTGCCGGTCATCTCGTTGCCGGCCTGCCGGTCATCTCGGCGCCACCGCTGAAACGCAAACCGCCGGCGCTATGCCGGCGGTTCGAACGCAACAATACAGGACTCGATTACACAGGCTGGAGCTGATGCGCGGGAATCATGGCCAAACTCCGGCCACTGCCGAAGCCTACATGGCGCCGGCTTCGTCCTCGAAACCATCGTCTCCGCCTTCGGAACCACCATTCTCGAGGAACTTTTCCGCAATCAGCCCGGCATTCTGCCGTAGTGCCAATTCGATTTCGCGCGCCGTATCGGGATTGTCGCGCAGGAACAGTTTTGCATTCTCGCGGCCCTGGCCGAGACGCTGCGAATTGTAGGAGAACCAGGCGCCGGACTTTTCGACCACGCCGGCCTTGACGCCGAGGTCAACCAGCTCGCCGGTCTTGGACACGCCCTCGCCATACATGATATCGAACTCGACCACCTTGAAGGGCGGCGCCAGCTTGTTCTTGACCACTTTGACGCGGGTCTGGTTGCCGACGACCTCGTCGCGGTCCTTGACCGAGCCGATGCGGCGAATGTCGAGGCGCACCGAAGCGTAGAATTTCAGCGCGTTGCCGCCGGTCGTGGTCTCGGGCGAACCGAACATGACGCCGATCTTCATGCGGATCTGGTTGATGAAGATGACCATGGTGTTGGAGCGCGAGATCGAGGCGGTCAGCTTGCGCAGCGCCTGGCTCATCAGGCGGGCCTGCAGGCCGGGCAGCGAATCGCCCATCTCGCCTTCGATTTCGGCGCGCGGCGTCAGCGCCGCGACCGAATCGACCACCAGCACGTCGATGGCGCCGGAACGCACCAGCGTGTCGCAGATCTCCAGCGCCTGCTCGCCGGTATCGGGCTGCGAGATCAAGAGGTTTTCGAGGTCGACGCCGAGCTTACGGGCATAGACCGGGTCGAGCGCGTGCTCGGCATCGACGAAGGCGCAGATGCCGCCCTTCTTCTGGGCCTCCGCCACAGTGTGCAGCGCCAGCGTCGTCTTGCCCGAGCTTTCCGGCCCGTAGATCTCGATGATGCGGCCGCGCGGCAGGCCGCCGACGCCGAGCGCGATGTCGAGGCCAAGCGAACCGGTCGGCACCGTTTCGATCTCGACGACCTGCTCGTTTGCGCCGAGCCGCATGATCGAGCCCTTGCCGAAGGCACGCTCGATTTGCGACAGCGCCGCATCCAGAGCCTTTGATTTGTCCACCGTTTTGTCCTCTACAAGCCGCAAAGAATTCTGAGCCATGATACATCACCCCTTGGTCGTCAATGAAGGCCGGACAATCCGTAATCCCTATCAATTTGTACCTTTTTTGTTCTCGATTGGCAAGGGGATACAACCGATTGAAAAACCAACAATATCCGGATTTGTTCATTTTTTGTTTCGTATTTTTACCCGGGATGCATCCCGGCTTCACCCGCAGGATTCTGCTAGGCATCTTCCGAATCGCGCCTCCGGTTGCCGGGTTCCGCCGGACAACCTAGTCTCCACCCGGCAGCAGCAAAGGTCATCTCACTGGGCATGATGAAGTCGCCGACGATCCTGGCAGTAGGCGGCGCCTATATCGAGCGGCGCGGCCAGGTTTCGGGCGCCTTCGTGCCGGCGGCGTCGAACCCCGGCACGATGCGCGAGGAAGTCGGCGGCGCCGTCTTCAATGCGCTGCGCTGCGCCGTGCGCCGCGGCGTCTCCGGGTCGCTGCTTTCGGTACGGGGCGGCGATGTTCTGGCCGATACGCTTTCACGCGCCATTGCTGCAGCCGGCATTGCCGATCTGTCCGTGGTGTTCCTCGATCCCACGACACCGAGCAACACAGTGCTGATCGACGGCGACGGCGCGCTGATCGCCGGCCTCGCCGACATGGCGCTCTACGACCTGGCGCTTGCCAAGCAGATCCGCCGTGCCAAGGTGCGCGAGGCAATCAGCACCGCTGATGCAGTCCTTTGCGACGCAAACCTGCCGTCGGCGGCGCTCGAGCGGCTGGTAGCGCTTGCAGCCGACAAGCCCGTGTTTGCACTTGCCGTTTCGCCCAGCAAGGCGGCGCGGCTGACGCTGGTGCTTGAGTTTCTGGCGATGGCCTTCATGAACCGGCGCGAGGCCGGCGCGCTTACCGGCGCCGACGTCGATGCCGACGAGCGTGGCATTGTCGACGGCCTAAGACGCGCCGGCCTGAAAAGCGGCGTGGTCACCGCTGGTGACGGTCCGGTGCTGGGTTTCGACGCGGCCGGCGCCTTCTCGATCCTGGCACCGAAAAAAGTCACGGTCGGCGCCGCCGATGCGCTGGCGGGCGCGACGATGGCCGCCCTGCTGCGCGGCCTGACGCTGGGCGCAGCGCTGCGCGAAGGCGTTGCCGCAGCAATGCTCGCCGTCGAGAGCGCCACCTTCACGAGCGCTATCTTTGCCGAGGCGCTGGCATTCGTGCCCGAGGCGCGCGACCTGGCATGAAATCCTGGATGTTGGCGCCGCCCCTCAACCCCCACCTATTTGCCGGCACGCAGCCCCGCCTCATAGGCCAGGCGTGCCCAGACCGCCATCTCATCCGGGTCGTCGAAGGCGCTGTCGGGAACGCTCCAATACGGCATCGACACCAGCTTGCCGTGCCGCGACCCCGTATAGGTCCATTGCCGGCAGCCGGCCGCCTCGAATTCGGGCGCGCTTTCCGCATCGGCTTTCAGCATCAATTCGTCACGAATGACGATGGCGACGATCACGCCGTCGAAATAGATGCCCTTGCCGCCGAACATCTTGCGAATGCTGACCGGTCCGAGGCCTTCGAAAAGTTCGGCAATGCGTTCATTGTCCATGCGGCGATCATGTCACCCGGATTTCCCCTTGTCATCGCCGCAGCCGGCGCCATCCTGACAAGTTGAAAGCCAATTTCGTCGGAGTTTTTCATGCCGCTTCTGCTCAAAGGGTCCTGCCGGTGCAATGCCGTCCGCTTCGAGGTGGAAAGCCACACGCCGGTGCCGTTCATGCTGTGCTACTGCTCGATCTGCCGCAAGCAGCAGGGCGGCGGTGGCTTTGCCATCAATCTCGGTGCCGATTTCGAGACGCTGAAAATCAAGGGCAAGCGCCATCTTGGCGTCTACCAGGCCGAGATCGAGGACGACGAGCATCCGCAATGCGAGATCTCGTCAGGCGAGCGGAATTTCTGCAAAAAATGTGGTTCGGCACTGTGGCTCTATGACCGGACCTGGCCGGAACTGGTCCACCCCTTCGCCTCGGCGATCGACACAGACCTGCCGAAACCGCCTGAAAAGGTGCACCTCATGCTGAAATACAAGGCGAACTGGGTCGAGCCCGAAATCGGCAAGGACGACAAGGTCTTCGACGTCTATCCCGAGGAATCGATCGCAGACTGGCACAAACGAACGGGAATGTGGGTGGATTAGGTCCCTTCTCCCCGTTTACATAGGCTAAGCCCCCTCACCCGGATTGCCAACCGAATTGCGAAGGGCAATTCGGGGCAATCCGACCTCTCCCCGAGGGGAGAGGAGGTGGCCAGCGTTGATGCAAGCCTCTTCTCCCCAGCGGGGAGAAGGTGGCCCGAAGGGCCGGATGAGTGAGACACGGGGGCGAAGGAAGATCAGGCCGATGCGCGCGCCTCGGCCAGGGCCTTCAGATCGGCCGGCTTGAGCTCCACCGATTCGCCGCAGCCGCAGGCCGAGCTCTGGTTCGGGTTGCGGAAGGTGAAGCCTGTGCGCAGCGTCGTCTGCTCGAAATCCATCTCGGTGCCGAACAGGAAAAGCGCTGCCTCAGGCGCGACATAGACATGGGCGCCGTCGCGCTCGATATGATCGTCCTTGGTGTTGGGCTCGGTCACCAGATCGACCGTATATTCCATACCGGCGCAGCCGCCCTTCTTGATGCCAAGGCGAATGCCATGCGCATTCTCACGGGTCGCGACGATCTCGCGAACCCGATCGGCAGCCCTTTCGGTCATCGTGATGACGGCGAAGCGTCCCATTCTTTTTCTCCGCGTTCGCGCAGGTTCAAGGCCTGCGGAATGAGTCTTCACCTAAAATGGTGAAGTTTTCTGCCTGGCGCAAGTGCGCCTCAATACCAGCCCACCGCGACCTGCGCCTCTTCCGACATGCGGTCGGGCGACCAGGGCGGATCGAAGGTCATGTTGACCTCGACGCCGGAAACGCCTTCGACGGCGCCGACGGCATTTTCCACCCAGCCCGGCATTTCGCCGGCCACCGGGCAGCCCGGCGCGGTCAGGGTCATGTCGATCTTGACCGAGCGGTCGTCCTCGATGTCGATCTTGTAGATCAGGCCGAGCTCATAGATGTCGGCCGGGATTTCTGGGTCGTAGACCGTCTTCAGCGCCGAAACGATGTCGTCGGTCAGCCGTGCCAGTTCGTCGGCGGGAATGGCCGAGGCGGAAACCACCTCATTGGTTACCGTTTCCGACGTGGTCTCAGCGGTGTGGCCTGCATCATCCATGATCGTCATCCGAAGAACTTTCGCGCTTTTTCGAGCGCATCGGCCAAAGCGTCGACTTCGGCTCTGGTGTTATACATGCCGAACGATGCCCTGCATGTGGAGGTTACGCCAAAACGTTTCAACAGCGGCTGGGCGCAATGGGTGCCGGCACGGACGGCGACGCCTTGCCTGTCGATCACCATCGACACGTCGTGGGCATGAATGCCTTGCAGCTCGAAGGAGATGATGGCGCCCTTGTCAGGCGCATCGCCGAAGATGCGCAGCGAATTGATGGCGCGCAGCCGCTGATGGGCATAATCCCTGAGATCGGCCTCGTGGGCGGCGATGCGCTCGCGGCCGATCTTTTCCATATATTCGAGCGCCGCACCCAGCCCGATCGCCTGGACGATCGGCGGCGTGCCGGCCTCGAAACGGTGCGGCGGATCGTTGTAGGTGACGATGTCTTGCGTCACCTCCTCGATCATCTCGCCGCCGCCCATGAACGGGCGCATGCGCTCCAGCATGTCCTTCTTGCCGTAGAGCACGCCGATGCCCGAGGGCCCATAAACCTTGTGGCCGGTGAAGACGAAGAAATCGCAGTCGAGGTCCTGCACGTCGATCGGCATGTGCACGGCGCTCTGGCTGCCATCGACCAGCACCGGAATGCCGCGCGCATGCGCGATACGGACGATCTCCTTGATCGGCGTCACCGTGCCCAGCGCATTCGACATGTGCGTGATGGCGACCAGTTTTGTGCGATCGCTCAGCCGCTTCTCGAACTCCTCGATATGGAAGACGCCGAGATCGTCGATCGGCACCCAGACCAGCTTCGCGCCCTGGCGCTCGCGGATGAAATGCCACGGCACGATGTTGGAATGGTGTTCCATGATCGACAGGGCTATTTCATCGCCCTCGCCGATATTGGGCATGCCATAACCATAAGCAACGGTGTTGATCGCCGCGGTCGTGTTCGAGGTGAAGACGATGTTGTCGGTGCTTGGCGCGTTGAGAAATCTTTGCACTATCTTGCGCGCGTTCTCAAAGGCGTCGGTCGAGGCATTCGACAGGAAATGCAGCCCGCGATGGACGTTGGCATATTCCTGGGCGTAGGCGTGCTGGATGGCGTCGAGCACGGCCTGCGGCTTCTGCGCCGAAGCGCCGTTGTCGAGATAGACCAGCGGTTTGCCGTAGACTTCCCGCGACAGGATCGGAAAGTCGCGGCGGATCGCCTCGACGTCGTAGGGGATGTTTTCGACTTTCTGGTCCATCTCGAAGTCCTTGCTACGCCGCGTTCCTTCCAGCACCCCTCATCCGTCTTGGCGCTTCGCGCCAATCCACCTTCTCCCACAAGGGGAGAAGGAGAGGCGCTCTTCCTTCTCCCCTGGGAGAAGGTGTCGCCGAAGGCGACGGATGAGGGGTGCTGGCCGAGGCGCCAAACCCTCACCCACTGTCAACCGTGCGCCGCGAACCAGCCGTCGAGCCTCGTTTCCAGCGCCTCGACGATCGCCTCGTCGTCCAGTTCCTCGATCACCTCGGCGACGAAGGCCTTGACCAGCAGGCCACGAGCGGCCTTCTCGTCGATGCCGCGCGCCATCAGGTAGAACAAGTGGCTATGATCGATCTCGGTGACGGTGGCGCCGTGGCCGCAGACGACGTCGTCGGCGAAGATTTCGAGCTCAGGCTTGGTCGAGAACTCGCCGTCATCCGACAGAAGCAGCGTGTTGCAGGCCATCTTGGCGTTGGTCTTCTGCGCGTATTGGTGGACGTTGATGCGTCCCTGGAAGACGCCGCGCGCTCTTCCCGTCACCACGTTGCGGATCACTTCCGTCGAAGCCGTATGTGGCACCGCATGGTCGAGCACCATGGTCACGTCGGTATGGGTGTCACCGGCCAGCAGGTTGATGCCGCGCAGCGTGAAATCGGCGCCTTCGCCGGTCGTCCTGACCACGATCTCCTGGCGCACCAGCTTGCCGCCGGCGTTCATCACGAACAGCGTCAGCTTCGCATTCTTGCCGAGATGCGCCTTGAACTGGGCAAGATGCGTCGCCGTATCCGGCTGCTCCTGCACGATCAGCCAGGTCACCTCGGCGCCCTCGTCAAGCAGAAGCTGGCTGACCGAACTCACGAGTGCGGCGCCCTCGCCCGCCTGGCGCTCGACGATCACGGCCTTGGCGCCGGCGCCGACGCGGACGCTGAGGCGGACATGCGTCTGGCCGCCGGCCTGCAGGTTCTGCAGTTCGATCGGCTTGTCCAGTTCGGTGCCGTCGGCAATGTCGACAAAATAGCCGTCGGCAACGAAAGCGGTGTTCAGCGCGCCGATGGCGTCGTCGGCGCCGTAGGGATCGAGGCCCGGTGCGATGCTGCCGTCGGTCAGTTTCTCCGACAGGCGCTGCACGGCAATGCCCTCGATTTCAGGCATTTTCGCACTCGTCACGCCGTTGAGCACCGGCAGGACAGCGGATCCTTCGACGACAGGCGCAATGGCTTTTGGGGCGGCTGCGGGATCGAAATCCGGAACCGAAGTCAACAGGCGGCGCAGGTCGGTGTAGTGCCAGGATTCGATGCGCCGCGTCGGCAGGCCGCTCTTGATCGCCTCGATGGCGTCGTCGCGCTTCAGCATCACCGTGCCGTCGCCGGGCAGCAGCGACAGCCGGTCGCTGAAGGCGTCGATCAGCGCCGTTTCGGCCGGCGTTCGCTGGGGTGTCGTATGTATATTCATCGGTCTCGCCTTGTTTGGCTTGCCTTCTTGGCCTTCTGGCATCTCACGCAGCTTGGCCGATCACGCCGGCATAGCCGTTGGCCTCGAGGTCGAGCGCCAGCGACTTGTCGCCCGACTTGACCACCTGGCCTCTGTACAGCACGTGCACACTATCCGGCACGATGTACTGAAGCAGGCGCTGGTAGTGGGTGATGATGACGATGGCGCGGTCCGGCGCGCGCAACGCATTGACGCCTTCCGAGACGATCTTCAGCGCATCGATGTCGAGGCCGGAATCGGTCTCGTCGAGCACGCACAGTTTTGGCTCCAGAAGCTTCATCTGCAGGATCTCGGCGCGCTTCTTCTCGCCGCCGGAAAAGCCGACATTGAGCGGCCGCTTCAGCATCGCCATGTCCATGTCGAGCAAGGCGGCGGCATCCTTCACGCGCTTCAGGAATTCCGGGATCTTCAGCGGCTCCTCGCCGCGCGCCTTGCGCTGCTCGTTCATCGCCACTTTCAGGAATTCCATCGTCGCCACACCGGGTATCTCCATCGGATACTGGAAGGCGAGAAAAATGCCTGATGTGGCGCGCTCGGCAGGATCCATTTCGAGGATCGACCGGCCGTTGTAGAGGATGTCGCCTTCGGTCACCTCATAATCCTCGCGCCCGGCGAGGATGTAGGACAGCGTCGATTTTCCCGAGCCGTTCGGCCCCATGATGGCGGCGACCTCGCCGGCTTTCACTGTCAGGTTCAGGCCGCGGATGATCTCGGTGCCGTCATCGACGATGCGAGCATGCAAATTTCTGATTTCAAGCATTTTTTCTTTTCCTGAAAATTTTCGGTCCGGTCAGCCGACCGAGCCCTCGAGGCTGATCCCAATCAGCTTCTGCGCCTCGACCGCGAATTCCATCGGCAGTTGCTGGATGACGTCCTTGACGAAGCCGTTGACGATCAGCGCGATCGCCTCTTCTTCGGGAATGCCGCGCTGCATGACGTAGAATTTCTGGTCCTCGGAAATCTTCGACGTCGTCGCCTCATGCTCGAACTGCGCGGTTGCGTTCTTGGCTTCCATGTAGGGCACGGTGTGGGCGCCGCACTGGTCGCCGATCAGCAGCGAGTCGCAGTTGGTGAAGTTGCGGGCGTTGGTCGCCTTGCGGTGCGCCGAGACCTGGCCGCGATAGGTGTTCTGCGAGAAGCCGGCGGCGATGCCCTTGGAGATGATGCGGCTCGACGTGTTCTTGCCGAGATGGATCATCTTGGTGCCGCTGTCGACCTGCTGGTAGCCGTTCGACACGGCGATCGAATAGAATTCGCCGCTGGAATCGTCGCCGCGCAGGATGCAGCTCGGATATTTCCAGGTGATCGCCGAGCCGGTCTCGACCTGCGTCCATGAAATCTTCGAACGGTGGCCGCGGCAGTCGCCGCGCTTGGTGACGAAATTGTAGATGCCGCCCTTGCCTTCGGCGTCGCCGGGGTACCAGTTCTGCACCGTCGAGTATTTGATCTCGGCATCGTCGAGCGCGATCAGCTCGACAACCGCAGCGTGAAGCTGGTTCTCGTCGCGCTGCGGCGCCGTGCAGCCTTCGAGATAGGAGACGTAGGCCCCTTCCTCGGCGATGATCAGCGTGCGCTCGAACTGGCCGGTGTTCTTCTCGTTCATGCGGAAATAGGTCGACAGTTCCATCGGGCAGCGCACGCCCTTGGGCACGAAGACGAAGGAGCCGTCGGTGAACACCGCCGAATTCAGCGTGGCGTAGAAATTGTCGGAGGTCGGCACGACCGAGCCGAGATATTTTTTTACCAGTTCCGGGTGCTCGCGGATGGCTTCCGAGATCGAGCAGAAGATGACGCCGGCCTGCGCCAGCTCCTTCTTGAAGGTGGTGACAACGGAAACCGAATCGAACACCGCGTCGACGGCGACGCGGCCCGACTTGTAGACATTGTCGCTGGCTTCCTCGAGTTCCGACGCGTCGGTCTTCTGCACACCGGCGAGGATCTCCTGTTCCCTCAGCGGGATGCCGAGCTTTTCATAGACCCTCAACAGTTCGGGATCGACGTCGCTCAGCGATGTCGGTCCCGGCGTGCTCTTGGGCGCCGCGTAATAGTAGAGGTCCTGGAAATCGATCTTCGGATAATGGACGCGCGCCCATTTCGGCTCGTCCAGCGTCACCCAGCGCCGATAGGCTTCCAGACGCCATTCCAGCATCCAGGACGGCTCGTCCTTCTTCGCCGAAATGAAGCGGATAATGTCTTCGCTCAGGCCCTTTGGGGCCTTGTCCATCGCGATTTCGGTCTGGAATCCGTATTTGTATTGGTCGACGTCGATCTTTCGGACCCGATCGATCGTGTCCTGCACAGCAGGCATCAGCGTTCTCCATCCACGCCGGGGTCAAGGCCCGGCAGTTTTCAAACTATGGCACCGCGAAACCAGTACCCGCGAGGCACCCGAGGCGGCGTAAGTCCCATATAGTGCGTCCCGGCCGGGAATTCACCCGGCCACCATGAAACGCACGGCTCTACCAGGCCAAAAAGCCTGCGTTTGTTTGCCGCGCTCAGGCGGCTTCTTCCCTGCCTGCGCGGCGTGAGGCAATGCCGGCCAGCGCAGTGCGGAACAGTTCGATGTCCTGCGCGCTCGTTGCGTGGCCGATGGACACGCGCAAAGCGCCAAGGCTGTAATTGTATCCCATGGCTTTCAGCACATGGCTCGGGCCGACCTTGCCCGACGAACAGGCGGAACCGGCCGACAGCGCCACGCCGGCGAGGTCGAAGGCGATCTGCGCCGTCTCGGCCTTGATGCCCGCAATAGCGAAGAATGTCGTGTTGGCAAGCCTCGGCGCGCCGGTTCCGAAGATCTCCGCATCCGGCACCAGCGTTTTCACGATCGCCTCGATCTCATCGCGGCGGCTGCCGACGGCGTCGATGCGCTTCAATCCGATCAGGGCCTCGCGCGCCGCTGCGCCAAAGCCGACAATCGCGGCCAGGTTTTCGGTGCCGCCGCGATGACCCTTTTCCTGGCCGCCGCCGGCGATCAACGGCCTTGGCATCATCAGATCCGCGGCGGCGACGATGGCGCCAACGCCCATGGGGCCGCCGATCTTGTGCGAAGACAGAATCAAGTAATCGGCATAACCCGCTGACATATCGAGCGGAATGCGACCGGCTGCCTGCACGGCGTCGACGACCAGGATGCCGCCTGCCGCCTTGACGATTTCGGCGATGCGCCCGACCGGCTGGATGACGCCGGTCTCGTTGTTGGCGGCATGGATCGCCACCAGCGGCAGGCCATCCGCCTTGTCATGACGGCCAAGTGCCGCCGCCAGCGCGTCCAGCCTGACAATGCCGTCGGCGTCGACGCCGATGCGTGTTACCCGGGCTGCCGGAAAGCGCCCGCCGTTCAGCACACAAGGATGATCGGCTTCGCAGACATAGAGCCGGCTCATGCGGACAGTGCCGCGCCCCATCTGCCAATCCGGCGTCAGCAGCGTCGAGGCGGCTTCCGTCGCACCGGAGGTGAACACGACATGCTCGGCGCCGGCGTTGACCAGCAGCGCCACATCGCGCCTTGCATTCTCGATCAGCCGCCGTGCGGCACGACCTTCGGCATGGACCGACGACGGGTTGGCGGCAGTATCGAGCGCGGCAATCATTGCCGCGGGGGGGGGGGGGGGGCCCCGCGCGCGGGGCCGCGGGGGGGGGGGGGGGGGGGGGGGGGGGTGGGGCGGGGGCGGGCCGGCGCCCGCGG
>NZ_JBVVQE010000063.1:0-40327 GCF_055811435.1 Mesorhizobium sp. WSM4837 | reverse complement strand
TGTCATTCCGCCGCCGGGAAAAGCCTCCTTTGGCCGTCGACTGAAGCTGAACGGCCGGAATGTCCGCAAGCACGATTTCCAGGATAGTCTCCGGCAACGTCTGCTATTGGGCAACAGTAGAGATCACCTCAACGGCCGACATGAGGCGCATTGCGGACCGACTGCTATGGGCCGAGAGCAGACCGGCAGCTTTGGGCTGCGAATATTCAAGATCGGACATTCAGGTTGGTGTGGGCATCGTCGTGACCTGACCCTGACCGGACCTTCCGGGACCGATTTTACTTTCAGACCGGACATTCGGGCCCAACCAGCGCGCATGACCCGAATCGGCCATTCCGGCCGCCTATTGGCGTCACGGAAGCGGACGTTTGCGGCTGGTGGAAGTAGCCGGGGCATTTCGAATGGTCTCGCGCACCTCGATCGCCCCCATCCGAGCGAGCGAGTCCCGCTCCGCGATCTCCATCGCCTCCGCAAGGTTCTTCGCTCGATGAGCAGGAAGCCACCCAGATGCTCCTTGGTCTCTGCGAAGGGCCCGTCGGTCCAACTCGCCTTGCCGGCACGAACGCGCAATAGAGGCTTCGCTACACCCAATACGGTCGGACGCCGTAGTAGTCGTAAACGCGGCGGCCACTCTCGGCATTCCAGTCGAAATCCTGGTCGCGGGCATAGCGCGGAGCGCCTTCAACTTGCTCCTTCGTGATGTCAATGCGGAAGCCTGCAAGGCTCTCGTCATAGTCGAGCTTCTGCCACGGCAGCGGATAGTAGTCGTCGCCAATTCCAAGAAAACCACCAAAGCTGAGAACGGCATAGGATACCCTGCCGCCCCTCTTCTCGAGGATCAGCCTTTCGACCTGCCCGATGTGATTTCCCTGGATGTCATAGACGTTGGTGCCGACGACCATGTCGCTGGCGATAAGATCGTGGGTCTCACGAATGTCGGGGTCCTGGTTTGTCATGATTTGCTCCTTCCCGTCGGTATGGAGCAAAAACGGGTCCGTGCCCTCGAAGTTCCAAGGATTGTGCGGACCAGCCGTCAGCAATCTTCTGGCTTGAGCGAGCGAACCATCCGGGTGACGACCGGATCGTAGGCAACTTTTTGCTCCATGCTGTAGTCCATCAGAAACATGGCGGCGCGATCGCCGCAACCGTTATGCCTCTGACATATCGGATCTGGTCGTCTTTGATCCCCGAGTAACTTGCCCATTCACGCGTCAGCCGCCGATAGATGAATTTCCAGCCTTCTTTTTCGTCCTGACTGATCTGTTTCTTGACCTGAGGCAGGAAGTCGCTTTCGGCGACGTCGGTGCCCCAGACGGCGAGGAGGGCTCCGTCGGGGGATTGGAAGGCCGCGCCACCGCCGTCCTTTGAACGATGCAACAGTTCGAACTCGGGCGGCACGTCGAAAACAAACCCAAACCTTTCGATGCCGAACTGCTGCCATTCCTGCGCCTGAGCGAAGGAGAACATTAGCGCCGAGAAAACCAGCAGGGTTCGGCCCCATGGCCCGGTTCTCTTGTTTACCTTACACTAATGTAAACTGCGACAATGTAGGGATGTTCCGTTTTGAAGAATCGCCTCTTCAGTAGCCGCACAAGAGACGATTTTCACTGTCGCCGGAGGTTGGTAGAGTTGCACGTCGCGACCGGAAGAGGTCGCGAAATCGATGCCGCCAGGTGAAGTTCTAAACGGCAGTTTCAGACAGATCGGTTGTGCAGAATCGGCCGTTGACGTCCCAACCGGCAGAGTTGTTTAGCGCTCTAAGTCCGACCTTAATGCATATCCAAGGCTTGGTGCGGGAAACCGGCATCGCCGCCGAACAAGGTCGCGAGTTCCGTGAACTTGGCAAGCGGCAAATGACCGACAAGCCTGAAGTCACTGATGCGGGTGAGAACAGGCTGTGTAGGTGCTGCGGTCGGTGACCGTCAACGATGCGAATGTAAGGGTCTAGGCAGCAGGGCCGCGATACGGTTGCGGCCCTGACGTCTGATCAACCCTTGAGACGAGCCTTGATCTTGTCCTCGGTCTTCCCAAGGCCCTTCTTGGTGCTTTCGTCAAGCTTGCCGGCAGTTCCGCCGGCACTCATTTTCTTGTCACCAGCCGGTTTGCCAGGCTTTGCCTTCACTTCGCCGCTTTTCGCAGAGCGCTTCACTTCATCCTTGTTCATGGTTTCTCTCCCATAGCTGGGAAACCAACATGCGCTCTCACTGAAAGTTCCAGTAGCCAAGGAAAATAAGCATGGCCGGCTCTGAAATGAAATCGATCGCACATCTCACGCGTGAACGAAGGAAATGGGTGCGTCGATGAACGCGTTCGACGGAATGCCAAGATGGCCGGATAGTCGAAAATGCGATCAATTGGGAGCAACTCCGCCATGCCGCCAAGCTCAGGCCCCGGTCCAGGTGGGCAAGATGGACGCGGTGATGTCCGTCCGGATGACAACCAGTGTCCGCAAAAGGGGGTCGACTCCGGCCGGTGGCTGAAGGTCAGCTAACGAGGCGCGCTGCGAATGACCGGTAGTGGCGCAACCACGACCCTTCTTGGGATGTCGGCTTTCAGGAAGGGGCAATGCTGATCTCAATGTCCGATTTCGGGCGCGATGCAGTCCGACTACTCTACGGCTCGCTTGGGCCGTTTGCCGGCCGGCAGCTTGGGGGCCGAATCCAGTCGGTCCGGTTTCAGATCGAGGATGGGAGAATCGGCCATTCGCTACCGCGGACGCTGCTGAAACCCAATTGGTAACTCTGTTTCAAACGCGTCGTCGCAAGCTGCAAAGACGGGTGGCAGCTCTCTCAGGGCCAAGTGAAGGCCGCCCGGAGAGTGCCGATCTGAGTTGCGCTTCATGCCACCAAGATGCATGCCTTGCGAGCAAGGCTCCGCGGTTCACCAAGAACCTGAAGGGAACGACTGTGCAAAAATTCGTGACGATTGGATATGGAGACCGTGAGGGATACGACCCGCAGTGGCCGTTCGAGATGCAGCCCACGCGCACGACGCTAAGTTGCAGAAAGACGGAGCGTTGATGGGTATCGCGGGCGCTCCTGTGCAAGTGGATCGGCTCACCGGTTCGACTGCCGGCGCCGTGATGATCGTGCAGTTGGTGATGCCGAGTTTCTTGTTATGCGCTCAGAGGCCGGCGAACGAGAACGGCTGGTGGTCCGGCAGGTGAATATGCCACGGATCCTTGCCGCCTCGGTCGGCGAGATCGTCCATTCGTAAACCCCAGGAAGCGGCGCATCAGTTCCAAGTGTGGAGGCATACTCTCCACGATCCATCAGTTTCGCGTCGGAAGATTGTGACTATGGATCCTTCGTAGCGCTGCGTTTCGCCGCCTTCGGCCGACCATTTCCCGGTCGCGTAGGCAATGTCACCGGCGGCCACTGCATCTACCAGTTCGATGCCATGGTTCCCCACACCAGCCGAGATCAATTCCTTCCAGAAGTCTTTGATAGCGCTCGTCCCCCTTATGAAGGCAAGGGTGGACGGCAATACAACCGCGTCGGGTGTGTAATGAGCGGCGACTGCGTCAGCATTGCCGCTATTGAAGGCCGAATTCCAGCCATCATTCGCCTTCTGAAGCACGTCGCGGATATTCTCGGTCGGTTGTGCCATGGCGTTCCTCCGTTGTCTGTCGCCAATTTCTATTAATTGGCCGCCCGAAGGTTTTCAGGTGTTGCGAGTGCTCGTGCGGCTTGCAGGTCAGGCAACGTTTGTCCCTCGGTAAACCCGGAAATGATGAGTGCGAGCCGCTCGCGAGCACCAGAAATGGGACAGTCGGCCCGCGCGAGGCTCAGTGCAGCACGCAGCTCCCAGAATCGCGCGCCCTGGGCCTGGGCAATCGCCAACGCGTCAGAAAGGCGATTTTCGGCGAGTGCAACTCCGTCTTCCCCCGATTGCAGGAGCACCTCGCCCTGTAGGCGTAGCACCTCGGCTGCAAACCATCGTTCATCGGTGCGTTCGATCCTGGCATGTGCTTCTTCAAGCAAACGGAGTGCAACATTGTGGTCGCCGGCTCTGACCTCGATCTGCGCCTGAAGAGCGATGAAATAAGGAACCATGAATTCCGCGCCGGTCGCACGCCACTCAACAAGGCCTCGTTGGAGTTCCAGGCGACCCCGATCGGCATCGCCCGCCTCAGCGAGTGTCCAAGCACTCAAGATTGTGGCGCCGGCAAGCCAAAAGCGGAATCCAGCTTCGCTGGCAATGCGGGTCAACTCTGCGCAGCATTCCCGGACACTTTCGCGATCGCCAAGGATCTGGCGAATGACGCCGCCGAAGAATAATGGCAGAGCAAGGCTGTTGCGATGACCCACACGATGCGCTTCAGCAACCGCCTCGTTGTTGGCCGCCAGAGCCTGATCAGGAAACCCAAGCGGCAGCAATGTGCGGGCGAGATAGTCCAGGCACACGACCCGTGGGTCGAAGGCGTAAACAAACGCCGGCGATCTGTGCTCCTGGGGATCGTAGAGAGCCAAGGCCTGCTCGAGATGTGCCCGGGCGCGGGCGAATTCGCCGGCAGGCAGCGCGCTGACCCCAGCTGCCCGATGAGCAAAGAACGACAGTCCACAATCGTTGCTCGCTTCCGCCAATTCAAGCAGGCGGTCCGCTGCGCTGCGGGCCTCCGCCAACTCGGCAGCATAGAGGTGGTAAAGACATAGACCGTAAAGAACCGGAAAGAGCTGACGTGTATCGCTCAGCTCTTCACAGAGCTCTCGCGCGCGACCATAAGCGGTCGCTGTCGAAGGTGCGGCGAAGCCGTGCGCAGCAACGTGGGTACTGCCGAGCGCCAACTGAGTTGCAAGTTCGCGCCGCGAACGCTCTTCGGATGGTGGCATCGCCGAAAGCCCGGTTAGGGCGTTGTCGAATCTGGCGAGCGCCTCAGTCAGGACAGAGCGAGAAAGCGCCCGACGACCAGCGAGTTCATTGTACTCGACAGCCTTTTTCACAAGGCCCGCCTGACCAAAGTGGTGGGCAAGCAGTTCGGGCTCTGTGGTTACGATTTCGGGGAAGCGTTCCTCGAGAATGGACGCAATCCGGGCATGAAGCTGCTGGCGGCGGCTGTGCAGGAGGCTGCTATAGGCCGCATCCCGCACGAGCGCATGCTTGAAGACGTAAGTTACTTGGCTGTTACTGCCGCGGCGGAAAACAAGGCCGGCCGCTACTAGCTCGTTCGTTGCCCGCTCAAGCTCAAAATCAGGAAGTCCAGCGGCTGCGGCAAGCAACTCGTGCTTGAACTCGCGACCGATCACTGCCCCGATCTGCGCGACCTCCCGGACCGAAGCCAACCGATCGAGCCGGGCCATCAGCGAGTCGTGCAGAGTGGCCGGGACGGCAAACGGAGGCAGTGGGCCCGCCAGCACGAGTTCGCCGTCACGCTCTTCAAGCAGGCCCGATTCAAGCACCACCTTCGTCAACTCTTCCACGAAAAGCGGCACGCCCTCGGTCTTCGACAGAACCTGATCCAGCACTGTTGCTGGCAACTGCTTGCCCCCCGTCATCGCTGCAATGATAGAGGCCGCTTGGGAACGGCTGAGCCGATTCAGGGTCAAAAAAGTCGCGTGCGGAAGACCAGCCCAGCGCACTGCGCCTTCCGGTCGCGAAGTTGCAATCAGCATTATAGGCAAGTGTTGAATCCGGCCCGCGATTTGGTCGAAGAGCTCGGCGGACATCGGATCAAGATAATGCGCATCCTCAAGCTGCATCAGGACCGGCTTGCTGCGGGCCAGTGCCTCCAGCTGCTCGATCAGCACCTCGAATGTGCGAGACTTCTGTTTTTGCGCCATCAGGTCGAGCTTGGGATAGTGTCCCTCGGTCGGGATCGACAGCAATGCCGCGATTAGTGGTATCGCCTCATTGGGGTTCTTTGTCGAACCGGCGAGCAGTTGCTCAAGAAAATCAAGCTGACGCTCGGGCGGGTCCGTCCGCTTGATGTTCCCGGCCCGGAGCAACTGATCCGTCACAGGATAGAGGGCGGTTTCGAGGTGATAAGGCGAGCAGTAATACCGCAGTCGCGTGTGTGCCTCGTCTTTTAGGCGCTCCAGCAGTTCTTGCAGAATGCGGGACTTGCCTATGCCAGCCTCGCCGAATAGCTCGACAACTTGGCCTTCCCCGGAAGCGGCAAGCCGCCACCGATCGAGGAGCAGGGCGATGTCATGTTCCCGCCCTGTAAGCGGCGCAGCTTCGGCTGCGTGAAGTGCTTCGAAACGACTCTCGGCGCGTCCCTCTCCAATCACCTTGAATGCGTTTATGGGCGCGTCGAAGCCTGGCAACCGCTGCGGCCGGATTCTGGTCACCTCGAACAGCTTTCCGATAAGTCTATAGGTAAGCTCCGAGATGACTACCGTTCCCGGCTCGGCCAAAGTTTGGAGCCGAGCTGCAAGATTAGGGGTCTCGCCCACGACTGCATTCTCTTGCGCGGCACCTACACCAATCAGGTCGCCCACGACTACGACGCCAGTTGCAATGCCGACCCGGACCGAAAGTTGCTGCCCGTCATCCAAAGACAAGTCGGCTACGGCAGCGACCACCGCAAGCGCCGCGCGAACAGCGCGCTCGGCCTCGTCCTCGTGTGCCTGCGGCCAACCGAAATAGGCCAATACTCCGTCGCCCATAAGCTTGGCGACGTGCCCCTCATAGCGAACGACTTCGCCAGCGACAGTATTCTGAAACTTCCTTAAGAGGTCGCGCATCTCCTCAGGGTCAAGCCGCGTCGCAAGCGCGGTAGAACCGACGAGATCCACGAACATGACCGTCAATTGACGCCGTTCTGCCTCGCGAGGCCGTCCAGGTTCGCCGGAGCGGTCAACCGAAGCCGACGTTCGGATTGGTGAGGCTGAAGCTGGTTTCGCCGGCTCTAACGCCGGCTCTCCTTGCATCGCGGCAATTGCCTCCAGGATGCGCTTGCGGTGGGCAAGCGCGGCAACCCCGATTTCTTTCAAGTCCTCGGCGGTGAGGCGCGGCAGTATTTCGGCATCAATCGCGTTTTCGTCGAAAGCCAAAATGTACTGCTCCAGGCCTAAACCTCTGAGCCAAACTGCGATATTCATTGGGCTCCCTCCGCAGCCATTTGGCCTCGCTTCGGTGGGGCAGGAAACATATCACAAAGGCATCGCGATAACACGCGAGTTCGTGTGTCGAAGGCCTGACATTCGGTGAGAACCCCGCAAAACGCCGCCAATTGGCGCAACCGCGGCCTGCAGCGTGTTCCCCGCCGATGTCTGCTTATGGGCAGTGGCAAAGTCGCACTCTACGGCCGAAATTAGGCGCGAAGCGGTCATCCATGGCTCCACTACGGGAGTCTGCTTCGGGTCGAGGGTGCGTTTCCGAAACGGCTCTGTAGCGGCAGAACCGGACGTTCAAGGACCCTGCTAAAAAGTAGCGGGCTTGCTTCGGGCGGTTAAGGCCAGGAGCGCCTCCGAAAGACGTTTCTTTGCCCGTTCGACCCCGTTCTCGTCGATCGCTTCGACATCGAGGAACAGGTCGAGGCCAGTCGCGTGCTCGCTGATGACCTGAGGGCGCTGTGCCAGTTCACCAAGGAGGCCCTCGACTTCATAGGGGACAACCTCCCGACTGATCCCCTTCATGGCGATCGGCGCCAACGGACGCGCTCGGACAAGGTCGCGCACGAGCGCATAGGTCTCATAGCTAAGGCAGATGCCGCCAGGTTCGGCAATCGATTGCAGGCGGGCCGCTAGGTTCGCTTCGGCCCCGATGATCGTGTAGTCCATGCGATCATCGGAGCCGAAGTTGCCGACATTGCAATAGCCCGTGTTGATGCCCATGCGAGCTCGGAACGGCTGCTCAATTCCTCGATCACGCCACAACCTGTTCAGCTGCTCTAGCCGGCGCTGCATGTCGACAGCCATGCGCAAGCAGGCCCTCGCGTCCTCCTCGACACCCTTTGTCTCGGGGTCTCCGAAGAACACAAGAAGTGCGTCGCCGATGAACTTGTCGACCGTAGCCTCGTGCTTGAGCGCGATCATTGACATCTCGGTGAAGTACTCGTTGAGGAGTGCCGTGAGGTCCTCAGGCTGGAGCCGTTCCGCGATCGCGGTGAAATCTTTGATATCTGAGAAAAAGATTGTGAGCTTCTTGCGCTCGGTCGCGATAGTCACGTCCTTTTGGCCGCTGAAGATGCTTTTATAAATTTGAGGCGAGAGATATTTGGCGATCTTCAATGAAATTGCGGCGAGAAAGTCGTTTGCCTCGGCGAGTTCCGTGTTCATGCCGTGAACCAAGGCGGACTGCCGACGCTGCAGGAAAATGAACGTTAGACCCGCCGCAGCTGCGAAGCCGAAATACAGAAGCAGATACTTGAAAGAGAGGACGTTGGCCCCGATTGGCTGGGCGACCGATATCTCCTGGATACCTCGGACATCCCCCACCTTCCAGTCTGTCTTGGGGCTGTCCGGGTGCGAGTTATGGCAGTTGACGCAGACTTGTCCCATTACTACGGGAGCCGCCGCGCGAACGTGTCGGTCAAGCAGCGAACCCGAGGCTTCGATGATGGGCTCACTTGGATTGGCGCGAAAGGCAGAGATTGCGTTGCGCTCGAATGTGTCTAGCTGGTGGGGCTCGCGGCCTTTGAAAGGTAGGTCCGAGACGAAGCGATATTTGACGGACCCGTCGTGAGCGCTGATGCGCTTGCCGAGTTCGATTGAGAGGGTTGCTGGGATAGGGATCGCACCTGGCACGTCCCTGTAATTGTGCGTCGCGGTCACGGCGCCGTCTGCTTTCAGGACCCGTCCCACGACGTCGCTGCCGTAGAATCCGCGCATGTCGTCGATGATCCGGCTGATTTCGCTGGCTTGCGTGCGCAGCATGCGTTCCGACAGATCTCGGAGGTCGAGCCAGGCTGCGACGGGCAGACCTATAAGGCCGACGACCACTGCCGCAACCAGGAGCGGTCCCATGGTGCGTTGCTCACGCGCAATCTGTTCACGCAATCCAGCCATTGTCCAGGTTACCGCCCACCCGTAATCCAATACCTGAACTATACCTTCATTCGCGGCTCGCTACCAGCGCCAGTGGCTCGGTGAGAACACGATGGGGCCGGAAGCGGACTTGCGGCTTCGAGGCCTGGAATGTGAGAAGCGGACATTCAGGCGCCCCCCATGCATCGACGTGAACTGACCCATTCGAGACCTTCATTACCGGCGTTGGGGAGGGCAGCTTTGCGCTCGCTCTATGTCGGTCGTCCAGAGCGGTGACGCTCCCCCCGAAACCGGACACTGGGTTAGCGAACAAGCAAACGATGCCAAGTACGCCAGCAACTGTCCGGCGACGATCAGCGCCACAACGGTCGCGGCCCTAGCTTCGGTATCAGGACAATCGCCAGAACGATGTAGATGACCCCGAACACGCCGGCGCCAACGAGGCCACGAGCTTTTCGCGACGCCGCTTGTCAATGTCCAAGGCTCTTGCATCAGTAAGATGACGAGGATCATCGTCAGCGTTCCGCCGACATAGCTGATCAGTGCTGCTCATGGCGCCGATCCCAGGCTGGCCCTGAGACTTGCGACAAGAACTTGCTGAACAACCACGCTAACCCTGCTCCGGCGCCAAGCAGAGCCAATCCCAGCATCGGCAAAAGTTGCACCGCTTACCCCCGCTTTTTTACTATCGCAGGTGACCTTTGCCGGCTTCCAAGTCACAAAGTGTAGACAGAATTTATGCGACAGGCCGAATTTCGCCCTTTCAATGGCAATGACCGTGATCGTTGACCGCTGCATCCGAAGGCATCCGCCACTACTGGAGAAGGGTTGGTATGTCCCAACACAATCTCTCATCCACCTCGGACCGACAGCCTCCATAGCAACGACAGCTAGTAGTCCACCTCGCTGAGTCGTGGTGGCGGACAAAATCACCCTGTTTAGTGCCGGCGTTTACGTCGCCAGGCACTCGGGGTGGTTCCTACATTCGCTCGAAAAACACGGGTCAGATGGCTCTGGTCAGCGAACCCGCAGGCAAGTCCGATCATTGCGATACTCTCATCCGTTGTCTCCAGAAGATCCTTGGCGAGCTCCACGCGCCGTTTCAACAACCAACGATGGGGCGGTTGCCCAGTTGTTGCCTTGAACGCCCGCGTAAAATGCCTTGCTGACAAACCGCATGCATCGGCCAAATCCGCCAGAGACCGATCGGACTGGATGCTGTCCAAGAGTAGTTCCTTTGTTCGCCTTCCCGCCATGGAGCTAAACCTCTGGTAGCCTTCTCTGAAGGCGTTTTCAGGCCGCCATAGGTTCGAGCGAGATGCATCCGGATCGCAACGAAGACGTAATCTGCGAACAGGGCATTCGCTTCCCAGGGTTTTGAAATCGCGGGTAGCAGAGCACTGACCAAATGAAGCAGTACCTCGTCGCGCGGCGGAGGCTGTAACGTACAGACTAGCTGCTCGATGGCCGGCACGCGAAGTTCGTCGGTGAGTTCATTGAGGGCTCGCATTGGCATATAAACGTGCAGCGCCGCAAACGGCTCTGCGAGATCAGCCACCCACGATTGCCTTAGATCAAAAATCCCCAAACCACCCGACGGTGTGCTTGTCCGTCTCAAATGCCGCTCATCGCACCAAAGATCGCCGTCGCTCCAGCCCCCGACAAAAATGCTAGCGAGAAAGGTCTCGCTGCGCGCATGCGGCAAGGTCAAACCTAGGCCGGGTTGGTCTCGGCGAACTTGGCAAGCGGCCATATCGGCGCTTTCGTTCTATTCGTCGTGGCGCCGACACAGTTAACTTAAGGCACATCTCACGAGTTCTCGGTTGCGGGGGACAAGATACCCGCTTTCGCTTACGTCGTCTGCGACATCACGCCGAGCATGCACGCCGAGCTGAAGATGTCGGACGCGATGCCTACGCCGGACCAGCGCTCCTATTACGGCTATCACCGGACCTTCGGGATCTATTTCGAGGTCATCGACTACGGCCGGCTTCTTGCCGATGCCAAGCGTCGCAACCGCGTCTTCTTCGACCGCCTGAACCTCATGGACGCGCAGCTCCCCTAGAATTCGACCGAAAAGGGTCGTGTAGGGGATCGACATGCGCCGTGTCCCCAACTGTCGCGTTCTGCCGCGAGGACGGAGGGATTTAGACGTAGCCGTGAACTAATTTGAACGTCCGCTTTCAGGAAGCCGCCACAAGTGGGCAAATGGCGGGAATCAGGCGCGTTGCCGACCGTCAGAGTCGGGGCCGAAGCGAACGTTGGAACCGAGGCGTGCAAGTCATGAATCCAAGGTATAGCTTCACACAGACCTGCTTCTCGTGGAAATCTGAAACTTCGTTGCACCCACTAGGTTTGGAATGTGACACCGGGCGCCGCACTCTCCTTTGGTTCGTTTACGCTGGTGCCGGCCGAGCGCCTGCTTATGCGGGGCGACGAAAGGCTGAGGATTGGCAGCCGCGCTTTGGATATCCTCATCGTCCTGGTGTCGCGCGCCGGAGAGATCGTTTCCAAAGACGAGCTCGTCTCCCAGGTCTGGCGAAACATGTTCGTCGAGGAAAACAACCTGCGCGTCCACATCACGTCGCTGCGCAAGATTCTCGGCGACGGCCCCGAGGCGCAGCAATATATCTCGAACATTCCAAATCGCGGCTACAGCTTCGTGGCGCCGGTCACGCGCAAGGAGTCGCCGACGCGGGCCGATGGCCAGCAACCCACGATAGCCCGACTGCCGCTACCCCGGCTGGCCAACCGGATCATCGGGAGAGAGGCGGTTCTCGATCAGCTCGAGGGGCAGCTGCCCGAGCAAAGGCTGCTCACCCTCGTCGGTCCGGGAGGCATTGGAAAGACGACAGTAGCGCTCGCTCTTGCTCAACGCCTGGATGATGGTTATTCGGACGGCACGGCGTTCGTCGATTTCTCCGGGCTTGCCACTGGAGCGCTGATCACCGAGCTGATCGCCACCGCAGCGGGCTTAGTGCTCGCCTCGACCGATCCGCTCGCTGAGCTGGCGAACAAGCTTAGTCATCGCTCGATGCTCCTCGTCCTCGACTGCTGCGAGCACCTCATCGACGAAGTCGCGGCGATCGCCGAGGAACTGATCACCAGGACGCGGCACGTGACGATCCTGGCGACCAGCAGGGAGCCGCTTCGGGTCGCGCCCGAATGGGTTCTGCGCTTGCCGCCGCTGGACTGCCCGGGGCCGGACGAGAAGCTGGATGCGGCAAGGGCACTGGATTTTGCTGCGGTCCAGCTGTTCGTCGAGCGCGCTTCGGCAAGCCTTGGAGGCTATTCTTTGAGCGACGCCGACGCCCCGGTGGTGGCCGATATCTGCCGCCGCCTCGATGGCATCGTGCTCGCTATCGAACTGGCTGCGGGGCGCGTTGATACGTTCGGCATTGCCGGCGTTGCGGAATCGCTGCGGTCTAATTTCGACATCCTGACGCGTGGACGACGCACGGCTCTGCCACGCCACCAGACGCTTCGCGCGACGATGGAGTGGAGCTTTTCCCTGCTTTCCCCGGCACAGCAGGCCGCTCTCGCGCAGCTTTCGGTGTTCAATCAGGATTTTACGCTGGCGGCGGCGCGCGCAGTGGTATCGGGTGAAAGTGGCGGCGACGTCGAAGAGTGCATCATCGACCTTGCCGCGAAGTCGCTCGTGGTCGTTGATCGCAATGCCTATCCGGTGCGCTATCGCCTGCTTGACATGACTCGCGCCTACGCAGCCGAGAAATTTTCGGTCGCCGTGTCGCGGGAAGACGCTTCGCGCCGCCACGCAGTCCACTATCGGAGCCTGCTCGAATGTGCCGCGCCGCATGAGCAGGACGCCGGCTGGGTGGACGGCTTCGCCCGCGACGTCGGCAATCTCAGGGCTGCGCTCGACTGGTGCTTCTCGCCGGGCGGCGACGCGGCGGCCGGCGTTGCAATGATAGTCGCGGCAATTCCGCTGTGGTACCATCTTTCGCTGGTCGACGAATGCCTGTTGCGGGTAAGGCAAGCGCTGGATTGGCTCGAACGACAGCCCGACGCCGATCAGCAAAGCCTGATGCGGCTTCATGCGGCCCTTGGCTTTCCGCACATGCGCGCGATTTCAGGACGGCCCGGCGGCGCGCAAGCCTGGACGCGCTCATTCAAGATCGCCCAGAAGGTCGATGATGTCGACTTCCAGCTGCGCGCGCTTTGGGCGCTGTGGGTCGATCGGACAAACGGCGGCGAACCTCGAGCGGCGCTCGAAAGGGCCGAGGCGTTCTGCGCGCTGTCTGAGCGTTCGGCAGACGTCTCGGACCAGTTGATCGGTGAGAGGATGAAGGCAAGGGCACTGCATCTGCTGGGCGATCAGCCAGCCGCGGAAAGCCATGTTCGGCGCATGCTGGATGCCTATCGCCCGCCGTCGAACGGATCGCATCTGGCGCGCTTTCAATACGATCAACGCATCACCGCCCGCATTACTCTGGCGCGTCTGCTGTGGCTGCGCGGCAAAACAGAAGAGGCCCTGCGTGAGATCGACGATATGGTCAGCGCCGCTCTTGCCGCGGGCCACAATCTCACATTGTGCCACGCCCTGTCGGACGCCGCCTGTCCGGTGTCGCTGATGGCCGGTGACCTCGCACGCGCCGAGCGCTATACGGACATGCTGCATCGGCGCACGCACGACCACGCGCTCGACGTTTGGCATGCCTATGCCGAATGTTTCGAGGGCGATATCCTGATTCGAACCGGAGACGCCGCAACGGGCGTCACACTCGTCGGCGAAGCTCTCGACCGGCTGGATCGTGCGGGATTCTATCTTTACCACACTGTCTTCCAATCGATACTCGCCTCCGGGCTGGCGAGGATTGGCCAGGAGCTGGAAGCCGTGGCGCTGCTCGACGACGCTCTGGCGCGCTGCAGGTCGAGTGGCGAGGCTTGGTACTGCCCGGAACTGCTGCACCAGAAAGGCAAGATACTTGCCGAACAGGCCTCGCGCCCGACTGAGGCCCGGCTGCTCCTCCAGCGCGCGATCGAAATGGCGCGAGATCAAGGCGCGTTGGCCCTGGAGGCGCGTTCGGTGGCCAGTCTGGTAACGCTAAACAAGCTGGTTAGCGCCGTTTAGCAACGATTAACTGGTTCACGCCGCTCCACTGCGCAACTGTCTCGTCATCGAACGAAGCGCGCAGAGGGAAAGAGCGATGACTTCAACCCGCAGTACATCCTTACGTCAAGCGGTCGTCGCCGGTCTGGCCGGCACTGCACTGCTCGCCGTCCTGATCACCTCGGCCAACCCGACCACCTCGGCAGAACCCAGCCAGACTGGGTTCTGCGACGCCGCCTGCGTGGAGACGAAAACGTTCGACGTCGACGGCGTCGCCTACGCCTACCGGACGCTCGGGACGCAGTCCGGAACGCCTCTGGTTCTCCTCAACCGCTTTCGCGGGACGATGGACGAATGGGACCCGGCATTCCTCGATCATGTCGCGGCAAGCCGATACGTCGTCATATTCGACAATATCGGCGTGGCCCGCTCCGGCGGCGAGGCCCCTCTCCGCATGGCCGATTGGGCGAGGAACGCCGGCGCCTTCATCGACGGCCTGGGTTTCAAGCAGGTCGATCTGCTGGGCTTCTCCTTCGGCGGCCTCGTCGCGCAGGAACTGACGCTCCAGCGGCCCGGCCTCGTGCGCAGGCTGGTCATCGCCGGTAGCGGCGCGGGCTATGTCGAGGGCGCAAACCTGAATCCCATGGCGATTGAGGTCGCCACCAAGCCGACAAACACAGACGACGACTTCCTCTTCCTCTTTTTCAAGGACACGCAAACCAGCCAGGCGGCCGGACGTGCGCACCTCGCTCGGCTACGGGAGCGCAAGGATTCATTTGCGAGGCTAGTGAGCGAAAAAACCTGGAAGGCAATGCTTGCCGCCGCAGGGGATCTAGGGACGCCGGAAACATCGCTTCTCAATCGTGTCGGGGCGATCCGCCAGCCGGTGCTGGTGGCGAACGGGAACGAAGACGTCATGATCCCAACGCTCCAGTCTTACGCCCTGGCGCAGGCGATCCCGAACGCGCGGCTGATCGTCTACCCGGACTCCGGCCACGCCTTCCTGTTCCAGTACCCGCGCGAGTTCGGCGACGAGGTCATTCGCTTCCTCGGCGAGGAGTCACAGCCGTGAGCGCCACCCTGCATCCGATCCAACTCACCCGCCGCGAGATGCTCGCAGCAGGCATCACTGCCGGAGCGGCGACCCTTCTGCCGGCATATGCGGCGCAGGCGATTTCCGCTGAATCCACCACTCAACCCAGCGAAGGACGACAGAACATGGGCTTCATCACCACGAAGGACGGCACCGAGATTTTCTATAAGGACTGGGGTTCGAAGGACGCACAGCCAATCGTCTTCCATCACGGCTGGCCGCTCAGCGCCGACGACTGGGACAACCAGATGCTGTTCTTCCTGCACAACGGCTACCGGGTCATCGCGCATGATCGCCGCGGCCACGGCCGCTCAACACAGTCCGACACCGGCAACGAGATGGACACCTACGCGGCCGACGTTGCCGAACTGGCCGAGGCGCTCGACCTGAAGAATGCCGTCCATATCGGCCATTCGACCGGCGGCGGCGAGGTCGCGCATTACGTAGCTCGCGCAAAATCGGGTCGCGTCGCCAAAGCGGTGCTGATAGGCGCGGTGCCGCCGATCATGGTGAAATCCGCCAAGAACCCGGGCGGCCTGCCGATCGAGGTGTTCGACGGGTTTCGCGCGGCGCTGGTCGCGAACCGGGCGCAATTTTACTACGACGTGCCCTCCGGTCCCTTCTACGGTTTCAACCGGCCGGGCGCGAAGGTTTCGCAGGGCATCATCGACAATTGGTGGCGGCAGGGCATGATGGGCGGCGCCAAAGCGCACTACGATTGCATCAAGGCGTTCTCGGAAACCGACTTCACCGACGACCTGGAGAAGATCGATGTTCCGGTGCTCGTCATGCACGGCGACGACGATCAGATCGTGCCGTACGCCGACTCCGCTCCGCTGTCCGCCAAGCTTCTCAGGAACGGAACGCTGAAGACCTATGCCGGTCTTCCGCATGGCCTGTGCACGACGCATCCCGACATCGTCAACGCGGACCTGCTCGCCTTCATCAAGAGCTGACCGCAAGCGAAAGAGGAGACTTGCCATGACCTCGACCACGACCGCTATGGCGGAGGAATATCTGGAGCGCGCGGACGGCCCAAGGATCTTCGTGCGCTCTTGGCACCCTGCGTCCAGACCGAGCGCGGTCGTGGCGATTTGCCACGGCGTTAACTCACATAGCGGCCAGTACTTCTGGGCCGCCGAGCAGATGGCCGCCGCCGGCCACGCCGTCTACGCCCTCGACTTGCGCGGTCGCGGGAAGTCCGACGGCGAGCGGTTTTTCGTCGAGAACGTCACTGAGTATGTCGACGATCTATCGATGCTGATCCAGCTCGCCAAGCAGCGGGAGCCCGGATTGTCTGTCTTCCTGCTGGGCCACAGTGCAGGCGGCGTGG
Source organism: Mesorhizobium sp. WSM4837 (assembly GCF_055811435.1). Taxonomy (NCBI): domain Bacteria; kingdom Pseudomonadati; phylum Pseudomonadota; class Alphaproteobacteria; order Hyphomicrobiales; family Phyllobacteriaceae; genus Mesorhizobium; species Mesorhizobium sp. WSM4837. Next base: position 23,900 of record NZ_JBVVQE010000063.1, on the reverse strand, counting down.
TCTCGACCACCTATGCGCTGGACCATCAGGCCGAGCTCTCCGGATTCATATGCGAGAGCTTTGCGTTCCAGGTGTACGCGCCGGATTTCGCTCTCGTGGTCGTCAAGGGGCTCAGCCACGTCGCGCCGCATTTTCACGTCCTGCGGCTGAACAACGAGGATTTTTCGCGCGATGCGGCGATTGTGACATCGATGAACGACGATCCGTTGATCGATAAGGAGGTCCAGCCGACGAGCACAGTCGCAGCACTGATTCGCGCAAACGAGCGGCTGAAGCGCGACTTTCCGCTGATCACGCTGCCGGTCTTGATCTTACACGGCACGGCAGACAAGCAACCAAGCCTGCCGGCAGCCAGCTGTTCTTCGACACCGCCGGCTCCGCCGACAAGACGCTGAAGCTCTACCCGGGCCACTTCCACGACCTGCTCAACGATCTCGGCCGCAAGGAGGTGATCGCCCACGTGCTGCGATGGATCGCCGCGCGCGTGCCGGTGCGGTTGGCATTGGCCGGAGTCGAGTGATTGTCAGGGGGCCGAGATGACGTCCACGGGCGCGCCGCTTCGCATAGCCGTCATGCTCAGTCGGTCCTCGGAAGCCGGCAACGTCGGGCTCGAGCTGTTCCTGGGGGTCTACTACGCGCTTCAGGATGCGGGCGCCGAGGTGCTTGTAGCGTCGATGTGCGGCGGCTACCCCTGGCCCACGCGTTTCACGCGACTGGGAGCGGAAGCCGACGAGCTTGCAAGGCGGTTCCAGGCCGACCGCCGCGCCCGTGACGATCTCGCCAACACGCTCAGATTCGGCGAGCTGTTCGAGGAGGATTTTCACGGCGGTTTCTGCGTCGGCGAGCCGGGCGCGCTCTGGCGCGACGCTGATCGCAACTCGGCCGCGGCGCTGATCGCTCAGTTCCTGCAGGCAGGCAAGCCGATCGCCGTTCTACCGAGCCTGCTGGATATCCTCCCCAAGGGCGCGGGAGATGGCCTGCTCATCCTCGGCGACGGAGCCTGGCCGCCGTCTGCCGCCGTCGCTGCGCTGTTGGCTGCAGCCACCAGACAATTCGAGATCAGGAGATTGGGCCATGAGACTTGATCGACGCACCTTCCTTGCCGGCGCCGCCGGGTTTGTCGGCTGCTCTTCAGTGCGGCCATGGCGCGCCATGGCCGCCTCGCCCCACCGCTTCCGCCACGGTTCCTTCAACATCACGGTGCTGAGCGACGGCCATTTTATGCTGCCGGCGGAGGTCGTCGCACCGGACGCGATGTCTGCCGAATGGGTCGACATCGAGAAACGGCTTGGCGGGAGCAGCGGCGCCATCGATGCGAAATGCAACGTTCCGCTGATCCGGACCGAGAAGGACCTGATCCTCTTCGACGTTGGAACCGACGACCCACAAGGACCGGCTGAACCAGGACATCCTGGATTTCATCAAAGGGTGAGGCTCCCGGCGAGGCCCTCTAGCCTGAGACTACATGGCGTAGGAGAGCACGATGCCCACCGCGCATACAATCAATTTGTCTCGCCGCGGCTTCTGCCTGTGCTGCCTAGCCTCGGCTATTTTCGCCGAGGCGGGAGGTTGGCTGGCGCCGAGACAGTTCATCATGAATCCCGCCTTCTTCACCAGGCTCGCTTACGCGGGCGTATGACCAGCCCGGCGAGGAGCACTGCAGCTTTCAGTTAAACTTTAAACCGCTGCCTCCGCAGCCATGCGCACTGGAACCCATCATGGGAAAATTAGACGGAAAGATCGCTCTCGTTACCGGCGGAAATAGCGGTATCGGCCTGGCAAGTGCAAAGCGCTTTATGGAGGAGGGCGCGTACGTGTTCATAACGGGACGGCGCCAGCCCGAACTGGATAAAGCCGTCGCGTCGTTAGGTGACAACGTCACTGGCGTTCGCAGCGATGTTTCCAGTGCTCAGGACCTCGACCGACTGTATGAGACCGTCACGGCCCAGAAGGGCCGCATCGACATCCTCTTCGCAAATGCCGGGCTTGGCGAGTTCATGCCGCTGGGCGAGATTACGGAGACGCATTTCGACACAACCTTCGGCGTCAACGTTAAAGGCACGCTGTTTACCGTCCAGAAGGCATTGCCGCTGATGCAGGGCGGTGGCTCGATTATTTTGACCGGTTCCACTACTGGAAGCCACGGATCCCCTGCTTTCAGCGTCTACGGCGCGAGCAAAGCAGCGATTCGCAGCTTCGCCCGGAGCTGGATTCTCGATCTGAAAGGTTCCGGGATCCGGGTGAACGTCCTGTCGCCGGGCGCGACTTCGACGCCGGGTTTGCACGGCTTAACGCCTGATCTCGAACAAGGTCGTCAGATGACGGAGTTTTTAATCGCCCAGACTCCTCTGGGACGCATGGGACGTCCGGACGAAATCGCAGCAGCGGCGCTTTTCTTGGCGTCGGAAGAAAGCAGCTTTGTAAATGGCGTCGAATTCTTTGTCGATGGCGGTATGGCGCAAGTATGAGCGTCCAAGATGCGGGCCCGGCTATTATTTTAACTGGTACTACACAAGGTAATAGAATGACCGAAAGCCCGACTTTGTGCTGCGAGCAGCCAGATATTCTGCTCAAGAACCCAGATAGTAATTGGGCATCTATGGGTGGCCACCGACGACGCGCCGGTGAAAGTCTATCTGTCCAGCGCGTCTGGAGAGCGTAAGCGCCGGGTTGATGCGCCCGCACGCCAAAATCAACCCCGATACCCAGTGCCGAAGAGAACTTTCGTTCAGCAGGAGAAACTCATGACAAATCTTTCGCGCAGAGCCTTTGCCTTCGCAATCCCTGCGGTCCCAGTTGCACTAGGCTCCGCTTTGGCCGCCAGCGTGAATACCGCGAAAGCGCGGACTGCCGATCCCAAAGCGCTCGTGCCCTCAGCACAAATCAGGATCGGCCGCTTCACCGTAACCGCGCTAGTGGACGGGTTTGCCGATATGCCCTTCGGCTATTTCCCCGGGAGCACGCCCGAACAAGTTGAGGAACGAGCGCAGGCGATATCGGCGGCCAAGCCCGGAGGCATCCGCTTCGTATTTAACCAGTATCTCGTCGATGACGGCGAGCGCCTGATCCTGATCGACACCGGCCCCGCCGGCGCGATGGGCAAAACGGGACAGCTCCCTGGTGCGCTCGAAACAATGGGAATCACGAGAGAAGATATCGGGGCGGTCATCGTCACGCATATGCATGTCGATCACCTCGGCGGCCTGGTGGCCGGTGGAAGCCGGAACTTCCCGAATTCTGACGTGTACGTCGATCGCCGTGACGTCGCGTACTGGACTGATCCCGCGAAGAGAATTTCAGCTCCGGAGTTCCTGAAACCCAGCTTCGATGCATCTTTGGAACTGGTCCGCCTCTATCCAAACCTGCAGGCAATGGATGGCGAACGTCAGATCACACCGGGCGTCTCAATCATCGACCTGACCGGCCACACGCCCGGGCACATCGGAGTCCGCATCGAGGATGGCGGACAAAGTCTGCTGATGGTTTCGGACATGCTCTTCCCTGTTGTCCATCCCTCGAATCCGGAGGTCGGCTTCCTGTTCGAGCAGGACCGACCGGCCGCGCAGATCATGCGCGAACGATTTTTTCCGCGTGCGGCCGAGGAAAAAGCCCTGATCGCGGCCACCCACATGCCTTTCCCAGGCTTGGGACGAATCGTGGCCGACGGCGGAAAGATGCGTTGGATACCAGCCGAGTGGGCTCATCATCAGGAATGAGCCCGACCGCCTGCTTTGGAGCACATCATGCCGCACCAAGCTCACCAAAAGTGCAGTGACCTACGTCAAGGAGCCGACGGCGGCGATTGGCGAAGGCGAAGCGCTGCTGTGCTGCGCAGTCCCCGCCCAAGAAACGACGGGGGAAACCAGATCCAACTCGAACTCTGATACTCGTCATTGATGCGTCTGACGCAAGAGTATCGTCCGCCTTTTCGACGTTCATCATCGTCCAGGCCGGAGCATCTTATCGGGGACGAAAGGGACAGCCTTTCAAAACCAAATCAAGGAGATAGACATGTCCCGCATTCCCACGCCCGCCACAATCAACGATGCACCGGAAGCGTCCCGCCCTGTGCTTGAAGCCGTCCAGAAGCAGATCGGCTCCGTGCCGAACATCTTTCGCCTGGTGTCGAACAGCCCCGCCGCTCTGAACGGCCTGACGGCGCTGCAGGGCGCTCTCGGCAAGGGAAAGCTGGCTCCGGCCACCCGCGAGCGGAACGCCCTGACCATGGCCGAGGCTAATGGTTGCGATTACTGCCTGTCCGCGCATACCTATACCGGCGCAAAATTCGCCAGGCTGGACGAGAGCGAAATCGAGGCGAACCGCCGCGGCACCTCGAAAGATCCAATGGCTGCCGCCGCTGTCGAATTCGCCCGCGCCCTTGTCGACGCGCGCGGCTCGGTGGCGCCGGACGAAATCGAAAAGGTCCGCGCCGCCGGTTACGGCGATGCCGAAATTCTCGAGATCATCGCGCATGTCGCGCTGAACACCTTCACCAACTACGTCAACGAAGCTCTGGGCACCGAAATCGATTTTCCACGTATCGATCGCCTTGCCGCATGACCAACGAAGGGTGGTCGTTTCCTGCGACCACCCTCCCATCCTTTCAGCGCTGCACAAACAAGGAACTTATCAATGTCCCGTCCGCCGCTTCCCCCTTTCAATGAACAGTCCGCCATCGAGAAGGTCCGCCTTGCCGAAGATGGCTGGAACAGCCGCGATGCCGCCAAGGTCGCGCTTGCCTATACAGTCGACACTCGCTGGCGCAATCGCGCCGAATTCGCAACCAACCGTGCCGAGGCTGAGGCCTTCCTGACGCGCAAATGGAACCGCGAGCTCGATTATCGCCTGATCAAGGAGCTTTGGGCCTTTCAGGGTGACCGCATCGCCGTTCGCTATGCCTATGAATACCACGACGACAGCGGTCAGTGGTTTCGTGCCTACGGCAACGAGAACTGGGAGTCGCCGAAGACGGGCTAATGCGCGCGCGCCATGCCAGCATCAACGAGCATCCGATCACGGAAGCGGACCGCAAGTTCCGCTGGCCGCTCGGCCGCCGACCGGACGATCACCCAGGCTTGAGCGACTTCGACTTTTAAGCGAGACCCGGATCAAGGAGGTCACCGCCATGGCAGGCTTCAAGGTCGATGCGAAGGCACTGCTGTCGATCGAGCTCGCGCTTACCACCGGCCGCGATGATCGCATTTTTCCCGGCAGCAGGAGGAAGACGCGAAGGCACGGCGCGCGACGTCAAAGAGATCCCTGCTCGCCAATGGCGCGTGGAACATCCAACGGGGAAATGGTTCTGGCCAGTGTTTCCAGGCAAACCGTGAAGGGACGATCACTGGTGATCGAGCACGATTCAGGCCGACGCCCATGCTCGTTCAATACGGCAATCTTGAGCACCAATTATGACTGACGAATGGCCTCCACTTCAACCGGTTCTCACGGGTGTCCGCGGTTTGTGCCCCCGTTGTGGGAAAGGGCATCTTTTCAACGGGTTCCTGACGCTTAAGCCTAAATGCGAAGTGTGCGATCTCGACTACTCGTTTGCAGATCCCGCTGATGGTCCCGCGTTCTTCGTAATCTGCTTTGCATGTGTGCCGAGCGTTCTTCTTGGCGTATGGCAGCAGGTCGCTTTTGAGACACCGTACTGGGTCCATCTGCTGACCACGCTGCCCTTCATGCTCATCACTTGCATCCCCCCGCTTCGGCCTCTCAAAGGTTGGCTCATCGCTAGCCAGTATTTCTACAAGGCTGAGGAAGGCAAGATCGACCGCGATTACGTGAGGCCTCGGCACGCTTCGTCCGGAGACGGCGAGGAAACCACACCTCCTCCCGTACCGACCTCTGGCGACGACTCATAAAGATGCGTTGGATACCATGAGTGGGCTCATCCGGACCTAGGAGCACTCGCGTCATCGTTGACGATACCGTTCGCGGTTTCACCAACAATCGTGAAACGATCAAATGCGTTCAGCGCCAAACCACAGCCTAGGTGTTGTAGCCTTGATCTGATGTCAGGCGTATAGCTAACTTCACGGGTATGGCTGTTGCTACACGGCGAAAAGGACCGGGCTCAACGGATGACATCCGACGATAATAGGCACGAGCCTGTCGAACAATTGCTCGACACTCCCGAACTTGCGACTGCGCTCGAAAGTGAACAGTTCAAGAAGTTCCTCGACCAAGTTCCTATCGCCATTGCGGTATCGGATCTGAGGGATGGCGAGACGGTGGTCTACGCCAATCCAGAATTCGAGAAGCTTTCCGGGCTTGCCGCCGCTCGCCTTGAGCAGGAGAATTGGAAGGGGCTTTCGGGGAGTGCGGTGAAAGCGCCCTTCGATCAGCGGATCGATGAAGCGATTGTCACACAAACGGACTTCATTGGAACCTTCCGCCTCGAGCGAAAAGGCTCAGGTTCAGCGATCGTAGACGTCTATTCGAATGTCATCGAGGACGACGACGGCAAGCTCTGCTTTCGGCTTGTCGCCCTGGTGGATGTGTCTGCCCATAGCGATGCGGACAAACTGTCCATTGAGGAGCGGATCCGGGAGAAAGATACGCTCCTCCGCGAGCTGCAGCACAGGGTCAAGAACAACCTGCAAATGATCACTGCGCTCATCCGAATGGAAACTCGGAACGCAGTCGAGCCAGACAAGAAGCGATTTGAGCGGCTGGCTGGGCGCGTTGACGCACTCGCGATCCTGTATCAAGCGCTGTCTGGTGAGGATGACAAGGACGAGATCGATTTGGGCGTCTATCTGAGCCAGATAGCCTCCGCCGTGATGACCTCTCACGCGGTGGAGGGTATCCGCCTCGACATGAAGGTCGACACCTATCCGGTTTCGATAAATGTCGCCATGCCGACAGGACTGGTTGTGAACGAGCTTCTTACAAACGCGCTGAAGCATGCCTTCAGAGGTCGGGAGGGAGGGACAATCACGCTGCGGAGCATAGTGGACGGCAATGGTTGCCGGGTCGTGGTCGCTGACGACGGTATCGGTCTGCCTGAGGGTGTGACATGGCCTGCACCCGGTAAACTCGGAGCCCTCATCGCGCGGTCGCTGACCGAAAATGCCAAGGCGCAGTTCGACGTCACCTCGGCCGTCGGTGAAGGAACCAAGGTGACCATCATCTTCAATCGGTCGGCTGCGATCGCCGGCTGAATAGATCATGGAGCCGGCTCGACCGGAATCGCCATTACTGGCATAAACCGCCCGCGGTAGGATCTATGGATTTATCATCGGGCCGCCCGCCCTGGGGTTGTAGGGAAAAGCGAGACGCTCCGCCAGAGCCTCTGAGAGATCTGCGACTGAGGTCGACTGCACGAACGAATTGTGATGTGGCCCCGCCTCCCGATCCAAGGACCGCTTCGGGATCGAGAACTGCACCTTTAACTGGGCGGGCTCGAAGGGTCGCTGTCATCGATGCGCCGCTTAATGTAATCCCATTGAGTGTCGTCGCTGGCTTGGAATGCCGCCATCACCACAGGAATATGCCCGAGGTTAAGAACGGCCTCGATGACCGACCGTTTTTCGTCCACCAAATCGGCGTAGGTCGAGCTGACGAAGATTTGGTATTCAACGTCCATGCGGCTTCACCCTTCGATCCGCCCTTGTAAGTCTGCAAGCAGGCTGGGGATAACGTTCCGTGCCCGCATCAAGAAGCCAGTCATGATTCTTGCAAGGGGTGAAGCGATCAAAGCCCGACCCGCGCGCTGGCACGCTAGGTTGCCCGGTTTGCCGGAAGGAATAATCACTTGCGGCCGAGGAGTATGAAACGTGCGGTGCCCCCCGCCGCAGCGACAGCCTTCGCTATTCCTTCTTGTCGACCAGCGCCCGTAGTGCCGAGACGTCATGCAGCAATAACCTGCTGCCGCGCTTTTCGATCAGGCCTCTCTTGGCGAGGTCGCTCATTTCGCGCGAGACCGCTTCCCTGTGCGTGCTCATCGTTGCCGCCAGCTCGGAATGCGTCGGTGCCGGGCTTATGGACACCTCGCCGTCCACGAGTGCGGCTTTCTCCGCCCGATGCAGGAGCTCGACGATCAGCCGTTTTCGCACGACCAAAGTGCTGTATTCGAATACCCGCTCGGTCATGCGCCGGAGCTGGGCAGACAGATGCTCAAGCAGCATCCAGGCAAAAGTCGGGTGGGTCATCACGATATCCCGGAATGCTGTGCCGGACAGCCGTGCAGCGCGGGTTGCCTCCAGCGCGACTACGCTGGCAGAGCGTGCAATCCCGTCAATGCCTCCGAGCTCCCCGAAAATGTCACCCGGTTCGACATCGCGATACGCTATCTCCCTGCCGTCCGCTGAAACCAGTGTCACGCGAGCCCGTCCTTCCAGCAGGAAGTAGACTTCGCGACCAGTGTCGCCGTGGGAAATGATCAGCTCGTTGTGTCGATCGCTGCGCTCGTGCCACCGTTTGGTCAGCGCGGCGAGGTCGGCATCGCAAAGTCTTGAGATGAAGGCCGGAGAGCCTGTCACAACAGCCTCTTGTTCAATAGCCTCTTGTTCAATCAAGTGTACTTCATCTTAATCCCTATCCAAGGAAATTTGATGGCCGCAGGCCCCGCTTTCCGGAAAGCAAAACTGGGAGCGGATTTTTCCAATGTTTTCCCCGGTGTGGGAATTCCCACAGCCGAGCCTGGTTCGACTGTCATATCCTTGTTGCAACGTCAGGCCCGCCGGCTCGTGCGCAAGCCGGCGAAAGGAAAGGGAACAGTCATGAAATTCTTGGCTCCCGTCACAAAACTTGCTGCGGGGTTTCGCAAATTCGTCGCGCCGCGCTACCGCCCGGAGCTTTATTACATGCGTGGCCCGGGGCCAGCCACCGCCCGCCGTATGGGCACGCGGCGGCAAAACCAATCCATCGACCACTACGCCTAACTTGCCTCGCGGACGGCTGACGCTCTCGCCCGGAGTGCCGTTCGCGCCGTTCCGTACCGGTCAATTCAGATCAATGAAGGTACGATCTGATCATGGTTATAATTCATGCTGCCGCCATTGGTCCATTTCGCAGGTGGTTACGCCTCCGCGCCGAGGGAAAAGCTCTCTTGTCGGCAACGGACCAGTTGAGCCGTTTACCCGATGACGTTCTTGGCGACATCGGCATCTCACGTGACGAAATCATTTGCGCCTTGCGAAGCCGCGCCATCCGTCATGCGGAGGCAGGCGCGGCCGGCACGACGATCGAGCGCACCAGGATCGCTTCGGCCTCGATCCCGAAACGGTTGGCCGCCGGCAGTAGCTACGCCTCGGCCGAGATCCCCTTTGGCTGGTCCACGAGCGCGCGATCGAGCCTTACATCGCGGCTTCGACAAGCAGCGGCGCGCGGACGGGACCTTCGAACGGCACTACACCTGCGACCCCAAGGACTGAATGTTGACCGACGGGAACTGGGGAGGATCTCAAAATGATCATGTCAGTTGTTAAGTCCCTCGCGCTCGCTCACGCTGACATGCCAATCAAACAGCTGAAAGACGTCTATTTGGATTGCGAACGGGAGGCCGCCGTTGGGGACGGAAGACGTGATGTACTGTTCGATGCGCGAGTTCCGACTAGGCGCGCGATAGCAGTTTGCGCATAATCACCGATGCATGGCCTTCTGCACCGTGCAACGCGGCCACTTCGAACCATGTTTGCGGTAAAAGGCCATTGCCCGGTCGTTTCCCTCGAGCACTTCGAGTGCGATGCTCAGGATGCCGGAATGGGCGGCAAAGACAGCGTGCAATATATTAGCGGCTAGCCCGGTGCCGTACTCGCTTTGATCGATGTGGAGCCGGTCAAGCATGACGTCGCCGGCTTCATTCATCTTGGCCATCGCGTAGCCGGCAATCGAGCCGTCTGGCCGTTCTGCCACGAACGACATTTTGTTGGTGTCTGTCAGTTCCGCCGCAATCCGCTGCCGTGTGATCTTCATCCGAAATCAGGGCCGCGGTCTCGGCACCCATGATTGGCGAGTACGTCCTGCGCCAAGACTCTCCAATGAGCAGCGATACCGACGGCACGTCCTGCTCAGTCATGGCTCTGATTTGCGTCATCGATAACGTCCCCTGCCGGTCAATTATAGCGTTGCCGGACGGGCCGCTCAAATTCGGAGCGGCGGCCTACCGCCGCTTCATCGCATGGGGGTCACGCCGTTCCCTACATCTACCATCAGGCATGGTCCGCAGGTCGACTCCTACCGATGAGCTAACGTCCGCTCTGGAGAAGCACCGCGAATGTCTGAACATGGCGCAACCAGGACCAATAGCTTCGCGCTGCCGATGTCCCCTTTCGAGTAACAGCGAAATTGCTTCGAATGACCAAGATAGGCGCTAAGCCGACCTTCGAACGGCACGATTGAACACGCGTCCTGCTACCGTCATCTCTAAGCGCTTACCGGGTCGCCCGGCGCCGTCCCTCCACGGCGTCAAGCCGCTCCTGCAGGTGCCCATTGAGCACGATCATCTCCTTGAGCGCCTTCACCGCGTCGCCCTTGTGCTGGGCGATGAACTTTTGGGCGATCGCCTGAAGGGCGGCCTCCTGGCGTCTGTCCAGCGTCACGATGTGGTCCATGGCGATGCCTCCGACAGTTTCTGTTTAAATTGAACAAAACGGGAACAAAAATGTTAAGTGTGAATTGACTTGGCGAGGAATACCTTCCTATTTGTCGGTGGTGGGGCGGTTGCTCACAAAGTGGGGAGAGCCGCGATGGGCAGACGAAAAAGCCGGTTTGACAGGCTGTCGGCGAGGCATGCCGAGGCGATCATCAGCGACGCTCTCAGCCTGCGCAGGACGGTGCTTTCGTCGCAACTGCATCTGAAGGCGCATGGCGAGCTGTTTTGGCAGCTTTGCGGGCTTGTCGAAAAATTGCATGAGGTGATGGCCAGCGTAGCGGAGAAGGAGCCCGATTTCCAGATGCCGGATCTTGGCCTGCTTCCGCTTCCCGAGGGCTATTTGACTCGGAAATGAGGCCATGGCCGGGCCGATGGACAGCGTTGGACGTGCCGCGAAGGCCAACATGCTGCTGATCGTCGAGTGCGGCCACTGCTACCATGTCGGGCGTTTTCGGGCCAACGACGTGGCCAAGGTGGTGGGCTGGAACAAGCCGCTGGAGACCATCCGATTCAGATGCAAGCGGTGCAACCGAACGGACACGACGGTGAAGACCCAGTTCGTCGACCAGGACCATCCGCCGAAGGGCTACATCTGGGTGCTGCAACAATTCAAGCTTTAGAACAGCGAACCCTGTACCGGCGCCTGTGGGGCCTGCGGCGGAAATTTTATCTGTGTCGCCGGCTTGTCGACGATCACCAGCGCGTCGTCGGGTGCCGTGCGCTGCAGGTGCCTGGCCTGCGACCACGGTGCGGTCAGCCAGGTCTCGGTTTCCTCCTGCGTGGTCAGGATCACGGGCATCGCCTTCTCGTGGATCGGCGCGATCAGGGCGTTGGGCCTGGTGGTCAGAAAACCGTAGAGCTCGAACTCGCCGGGGCCATCCTTGACCTTGCGCACGCCTTGCCAGGGCGTCCACAGGCCGGCGAAGAAGAACAGCGGCCGCGCCTCGTTCAGCGCGAACCAGTAGTTTTTCTGGATACCGGTATCCGGGTCCTTGTCGCCCGGCGTTGGGCTCGGTTCGGCAAAACTGGTCAGCGGCACCACGCAGCGGTTCTCGACGCCGAGATATTGCTGCCAGTGGCCGTATTGCGGGTTGCGGATGTTGGTGGTGCCGTAGTCGGCCTTGCCCTTCACGCGCTCGACCGGCGTCGGCATGCCCCACAGCAGGTTGGCCAGTTCCCGCTCACCGTCCGGCGCGTTGCGCACTACCGGGCCGGGCTGGTTGGGGTAGATGTCGATGGAGGGCTCGAGATTGCCGAGACTGTCGCGCAAGGCGCGGGTCCACTGGCGGATCGCCTCCTGGCTGGTGGTGATGTTGTAGAGGTTGCACATGTCGAGCCCAGGGATGTTCAGGCATCTTGCGGGAAAGGGCAGGTAATTTCCAGCGCTCTCCGGCCGGCTGCTGACACGCTACCCCAGCCCACAGCGCCACGATCACCGCCGCCATCCCGGCGATCGACCGCGGCAGAAGGATACCGCCGCGCGCAGCACGGCGAACCGCGGGCTCCGCCTACGCAACGCACACCGCTCGCGCGCGTTCTACCCATTAGGAGGAGCATGGCGATGTGACAGCTGGTCTCATGCTCTCACAATTGGAGGCTAACCACCATGTCTAAGTTCAAAGATGCCCTTGACCGCGGCAAGGAAGCTCGCCGTGAGCAAGAGGAGAAGGTCGGCAATGAGAAGGCCGAGGGGGTGGACTTCGGCGCGCAAGCAAGGGCCTGGCTAAACGACGTCGTGGTTGCGTCGCTGGAAACGGCCAGGGCTGACGTAGCAGGCGAGGTGGCCGTCGAGATGGACACCGCGCCACGCCGCCAAGCCAAAGCATCAACACCATCTATTCGGTTCAGAATCTACAGGAAGCGGGGAACGGAAAAGGAGGTGGTCGGAAGAACGTTCACGGTCAACGTTCAGCTGAGTGGACAAGTGTCGGTCTCTTCGCCGGGGATTGTGGCAAGAGAAGTGGGAAACATCGGGGATAGGGCTGACGAGCGGTTCTCTAGCTTGCTGGCGGAACTGATCGAGGACGCAGCGAAGGGCACTTAGCCAGCAAGGTGTCGAGGAGGGGCCGGCGATTTCCAGCGTTGTCTGCGGCTGCTGACACGCCGAGCCTGTCAGTAACAGCTTTCCGGACGCCGCAAACAGCCCTCCGTTAACCTTTCGTTAACCATGGCTGGCTAGCGTTTACCTATCAGTAAGGAATCGCTGTCCGTGACCTTCGCCGCCCCCGTCGAGACCAAATCCATTCGCTTTCGCGCCCGCTCCTTCGTCGCCTTCACGCTCACCCCGGAAACGCCGCTTTCGGAGTGGCTGGAAAGCCTCGACCGCTGGATCGGCAATTCTCCCGGCTATTTTGCCGGCCGCCCGGTGGTGCTCAACCTCAACACGTTGAAGCCCGCGGTCAGCCAGATCGAAGCGCTGGTTGCCGAGCTTGGCCTGCGCGGCATCCGCATCTATGCCATCGAGCTCGAAGGCAACACGGTGCTTGAGCCCAGTCTGCCGCCTTTGCTGATCGGCGCCAAAGAGGCCACAGCCGGGCTGCTCATGCAGGCCGACCAAAAGGCTGCCGGCGGGCCGGAAGAGGCGGGCAGGGCGGAAGAAGGCAGGGCGGAACCGGGCAAGCAGTCAGAAGACAGGCAACCAGAAGACAGGCTGCCGGACGCGCCGGCCACGCTGATGGTCAAGACGCCGATTCGCTCGGGCCAGTCGATCTTCCACGCGCATGGCGATGTCATCGTGCTGGGCTCGGTCGCCTCCGGTTCCGAGATCGTCGCTGCCGGCTCGATCCACGTCTACGGCACGTTGCGCGGGCGGGCGTCGGCCGGTGTGCTCGGCCATTCGGCGGCGCGCATCTTCTGCCGCAAAAACGAGGCCGAACTGCTGTCGGTCGACGGCTGGTATTGCACCGCCGAGGAGATGGAGCCGGCCTTGCGTGGAAAAGCGGTGCAGGCGTTTCTGGAAAAAGACACGCTGCGCATCGCGCCGTTCAGCTAGTGCAGTCGCCCGAAAGTATGCAGCAGTTTTAGAATTAAAACAAAGACTTAAGCGCATCGCATAAATCAAACGCTTAACAATACAAACAACAATAAGGAGGCATAGATGGGCAAAGTTGTGGTGGTCACCTCGGGCAAGGGGGGCGTCGGCAAGACGACCTCGACGGCCGCCCTTGGCGCCGCCGTCGCGAGAACCGGCAAGAGGGTGGCGCTGGTCGACTTCGACGTGGGTTTGAGGAATCTCGACCTGATCATGGGCGCCGAGCGGCGGGTGGTGTTCGACCTGGTCAACGTCATCCAGGGAACGGCCAAGCTGTCGCAGGCGCTGATCCGCGACAAGCGGGTCGAGACACTGTTCCTGCTGCCGGCCTCGCAGACGCGCGACAAGGATGCGCTGACCGAGGAGGGCGTCGGCGAGGTGATCGAAAAGCTGAGCTCGGTGTTCGACTACGTCTTCTGCGACAGCCCGGCCGGCATCGAGCGCGGCGCGCAGCTTGCCATGCGCTTTGCCGACGAGGCGGTCATCGTCACCAACCCGGAAGTCAGCTCGGTGCGCGATTCCGATCGCATCATCGGCCTGCTCGACGCCAGGACCGTCAAGGCCGAGCGGGGCGAGCAGATCGCCAAGCATGTGCTGGTGACGCGGTACGATGCGGCGCGCGCGGCGCGCGGCGAAATGCTCTCGATCGACGATGTGCTCGAGATACTGTCGACGCCGCTGCTGGGCATCATTCCCGAGAGCCAGGACGTGCTCAAGGCCTCCAACCTCGGGTCGCCGGTGACACTCAGCGATCCGACCAACTCCGCCGCCCGCGCCTATATCGAGGCGGCCAAACGGCTCGAGGGCGAGGACCTGCCGGTCGTCGTGCCGTTCGAGCGCAAGGGCTTTCTCGATCGGCTTTTTGGAAGGAGGGCAGCATGAGCCTGTTAGACCTCTTCAAGCGGCGCGGCAGCGCGCCGGTGGCGCGCGAGCGGCTGCAGGTGCTGCTCGCCTATGAGCGCCGCAACCGCAGCCAGCCCGATCTCGTCTCGGTGTTGCGCGAGGAGATCATGGCCGTCATCGCCAGGCATGTGCAGATCGACCAGGATTATCTGCAGGTCTCGATGGATCGCGGCGAGACGATGTCGACGCTGGAGATCGACATCCAGATCCCCAACAAGAGCGCTAGGCCGCTGGCCATGTCGGCCTGAGCGTTGCGCCTGTAGTAGTTTTTGACGCCGGCGGGACAGCGCCCCCCCTCTGGCCTACCGGCCATCACCCCAATGCCCGGCAGGACAGAGGGGGGTACTGTCCCGCCGACATCTTCTTATTTATATCAACCATAGGTTGCATTAAATACTTCCCATCCATTTGCCACTTGCGCAACCAACAAAAGGGTGAAAACCTTGGTCCGGGGTAAATGGGCAAGGGTGGTCGTCGCGGCTGTTAGAAGCTCCGGGGCGGTCTTGAAGAGCGATGAATTTTCCACAGTTCCTGGTGGGGATGACCGCCGCGGCATTCGTCGTGGCGCTCTCGACTTTTTTGGCAACGGGTTCAATCTGGAAGGCGCTCGGCTGGACGGTCCTCACCTTGATCGTTCTGCAGCTTGGATATTTTTTGTCCGTCGTCCGGCTGATCTATAGGGCCGAACGAAAGACACACAGTGACCGCGACCCGCGAGTACTGGACCGTCGAGACTGCATGCGGTTTCGAGATTCAGGTCGGCCACCACAAATATAAACATGCCTAGACCATGATGTTCATCAGATAGACAGTATGGTCTAAACCGCTTGAAAGCGGACATGTTCGGTTCTGGGAATGTGCCTTGGACGTTCCGTTACTTTAGTCAACCAGTATATATCTCCGGGTGCATATGCCCGATACTGCGCAGCGCGTCATCCGCTCCAGCTCCGTCGCTCCGATCATTCCGCCGCCAGCTTGTCCTGCGTCCTGGTGTCGAAGTCGCTGGCGTCGTGGCGCTCGTGCAGTTGCATCGCCGGCTCGCCGAAGGCGCGGTTGACCATGCGGCCGCGCTGCACCGCCGGCCGCGCGTCGATCGCGTCGGCCCAGCGCTGCACGTGCTTGTATTCCTGCACCGACAGGAACGCGCCGGCGTCGTTGTACATGCGGCCCTTGGCCAGCCCGCCATACCAGGGCCACACGGCGATGTCGGCAATCGTGTAGGCGTCGCCGCCGAGATATTCGCTTTCAGCCAGCCGCCGGTCGAGCACGTCCATCTGGCGCTTCACCTCCATGGCGAAGCGGTCGATGGCATATTCGAACTTTTCCGGTGCATAGGCGTAGAAATGGCCGAAGCCGCCGCCGAGATAGGGCGCCGAGCCCATTTGCCAAAACAGCCACGACAGGGTTTCTGCGCGCGCCGGCTGCTCGATCGGCAGGAACTCGCCGAACTTCTCGGCCAGATGCAGCAGGATCGAGCCGGATTCGAAGACGCGGATCGGCTTTGGCCCGCTGCGGTCCATCAGCGCCGGGATCTTGGAGTTGGGATTGACCTCGACGAAGCCGCTGCCGAACTGGTCGCCGTCGTTGATCCTGATCAGCCAGGCGTCATATTCGGCGCCTTTGTGGCCGCGCGCCAACAACTCCTCCAGCATGATCGTCACCTTCACGCCGTTTGGTGTCGCCTGCGAGTAAAGCTGCAGCGGATGCTTGCCGACCGGCAACTGCTTGTCATGCGTCGGGCCGGCGATCGGCCGGTTGATGCTGGCGAAGGCGCCGCCATTCTCCTTGTTCCAGGTCCATACTTTCGGCGGTGTGTATTGGTTCATTTCGGAGGCCTTTGATGTGAGCGGAGAGGGTCTTGGGGAGGATCAGCTTGCATAGATACAGGTAGTGCGGGCTCACGGAAGTTCAACTTGTGTTGAACTATTGTCGATATCGGCAGCGCAAGCCTGCGCGATTGCATCCGGCCCTTGCGCCTCGTCACATGCGCCATAGCTATAGAAGATGCCGGCCCTCTGAACGGTCGTCGTGAATATGGCCAGGATTGAGAGCATGACCATCGATACGATTTTGCGGTCCATCGTGACGGTGCGGGCTTCGATCCCGGATGATGCCTTCACCGCGAATGCGCTAGGCACCAGCCGGGAAGGCAGCGGCGTGGTCATTCGCGACAACGGCCTGGTGCTCACCATCGGCTATCTGATCACCGAGGCGGAAGAAGTCTGGCTGACCGACCACAGCGGGCGCGTGATTCCCGCGCACGCGCTCGCCTACGACCAGGAAACGGGCTTCGGCCTGGTGCAGGCGCTGGCCCCGCTCTCCCTGCCCGCAGTGGCTTTCGGCGACGCGGCCAGGGCGATGGCCGGCGACCCGGTGGTGCTCGCCGACGGCATCGGCCAGGCGGTAAGCGCGTACATCGTCACCAAGCAGGAATTCGCCGGCTATTGGGAATATCTGCTGGACGAGGCGATCTTCACCGCGCCGGCTCATCCGTCATGGGGAGGTGCGGCCCTCATCGGGCAGGACGGCAGGCTGCTCGGCATCGGTTCGCTGCGCCTGCAGATGAGCCGCGCCGGCGAGATCGCCGATATCAACATGGTGGTGCCGATCGACCTGCTGCCGCCCATCCTCGACGATCTGCTGACACGCGGCCAGGTTGCCAAGCCACCGCGCCCATGGCTCGGCGCCTTCTCCGCCGAAAGCAATGGCGAGGTCGTGGTGATGAGCGTCGCCGAAGGCAGCCCGGCCGCCGAAGCCGGCCTGCGCCAGGGCGACATCATCTCGGATGTGCGCGACGGCGAAGTCGACGGGCTCGCCGATTTCTACCGCAAGTTGTGGCAGAACCAGGCGGGGGCGGAGATCCCGTTGCGGGTTGTGCGCGACGGCCGCGAAACCTGGCTGCGCGTCAAGTCGGCCGACCGCAACAGCTTTCTCAAGAAACCGCAGCTGCAGTGAAGCTCCTTTCCTTCCCCCCTTGTGGGCCTTGTGGGAGAAGGTGGATCGGCGCGCAGCGCCGAGCCGGAAGGCCGCAGGTTATTACATCACGATTTGAAGGACCGCCATGGGCGCCGGCCTTGCAACAAGGCCACTGTTGCTCCATTCGATCGGAGCCAAGCAGCGACAAAGGAGAACCGATGACGACCACAGAAAGGCAGACCCGCTGATGGCGCCAGTCGAGGTCGACCCCGCCAAGGTCCGCGAATTCAGCGATGCCGAGAGCTTCTACACCTGGCTCGGCAAGCATCACGACACCGAGACAGAAATCTGGATCAAGATCCACAAGGTCGGTTCGGGACTGCCTTCGATCACGCCCAAGGAGGCCATCGACGTCGTGCTGTGCTGGGGCTGGATCGATGCCGTGCGCAAGGGGCTCGACGACAAGAGCTATTTGCAGCGCTACACACCGCGCGGCAGGAAGAGCATCTGGAGCCAGATCAACGTCGACAACGTCGCCCGGCTGATCGAGGCGGGCCGGATGACCGAGCATGGGCTCAAACAGGTCGAGGCGGCGAAGGCCGACGGGCGCTGGGCGCGCGCCTATGCAAGCGGCAAGGACATGAAAATCCCCGCGGATCTGCGGGCCGCAATAGACGCCGAGCCCGAGGCAAAGGCGATGCTGGCAAGGCTCAGCGCGCAGAACCGCTTCGCGCTCGCCTTCCGCATCCACAACATGAAGACCGAGGCTGGCCGCGAGAAGAAGATCGCCGCCTTCGTCGAGATGCTGAAGCGCGGTGAGGCGATCTACCCGCAAGGGAAGAAGTGAGGCTGGCGCCGTCGCGGCTGTGGCTGCCATTGCGGCAAAGTTCCCGCCTCGTGGGTGTCAGGGTGAGAGAAATTGGCCGTCCACCCCAGCCGCTGCGCAGTAACGGATTCTTCTTTGCTTTTGCCTCATAATAGCGGCGACGAGGCAGGCGAAGTCCAGAGCATGGCCGAAAAGAAAAATCGCGACGGAGAGTTCTGGGAGCTGGCGCTCGAACGCGCGCATCTTGGCGTCTGGGATTGGGATCTCAGGAGCGGCGACTGTTTCTACTCGGCGATGTGGTTGCAGATGCTCGGCTATGGCGAGGGTGAGCTTGCCGAGACAAGCGATCTCTGGCTGCAGCTGACGCATCCCGACGATCGCGAGCGGGCGTTGGCCAGCGGCGAACGCCACATTGCCGGCCTGACCGATTCGATCGAGACCGAGCTCAGGCTGAAGCACAAATCCGGTCACTGGGTATGGGTTCTCGATCGCGGCGGAGTGGTCGAACGCGACGCCGAAGGCCGGCCGGTCAGACTGATGGGCGTCCAGACCGACATCACCAAGCAGAAGCAGGCGGAAGCAGAGCTTGAACAGGTCAACGTCCGCTTTCGCCTGGCATTGGCGGCCAGCGGCACCGGCATCTGGCACCACGATCTCGCCACACGCAAAAGCTACTGGGACAAGCGGACGCGGGACATCTACGGGCTTGTCGCCGACACCGACGAAGTGTCGCAAGACCTCTGGCACAGCTATCTGCATCCGGACGACCGGGCCGACGCCGAGCGGGCCCATTTGGCGCCGCTGCAAACGCAAAAGGTCGTCGCCGTGCAATACCGCATCATCAAGCGGGACGGCGAAATCCGACATCTCGAATCGCTGATACGGTTCGCCGACGCCCAGTCGTCGGGCCAGATCCTGGGCACGGTGCGCGACATCACCGAGGCGAAGCAACGCGAGCAGGAACTTGCCCATGCGGCCCGCCATGACGCGCTGACCGGCCTTTTGAACCGCGCCGCTTTCGACCGGCTGCTGGCCAAGCACATCGCAACGGCGCGCCGGCTCGCGGTGTTCTACGTGGATCTCGACTACTTCAAGGCACTGAACGACTTCGCCGGCCACGCCGCCGGCGACCTTGCCCTGAAGAGCGTCGCCGAGCGCATTCTGGGCTGTCTGCCGCCGTCGGTGCACGCCGCGCGCCTCGGCGGCGACGAGTTCGCGCTGCTGGTGCCTGATTGCGACGCAGCGCAAGCCGAGCGTCTCGCCGGCGCCGTTCTCGCGGCGGTTCGCGATGCCGATCTCGGCTTGACGGCGACGTCGCGCAAGCTCGCGGCCAGCATCGGCATCGCCTTTGTCGCCGATGCGAATACCGCAGTGGCCGACGCGCTCGCCTGCGCCGACGACGCCTGCTATGCGGCCAAGGCTGCCGGGCGCAATCGCTTCGCGGTGTTCTCGCCCGAGACGACGTCCGGTTCCAGCGGGCTCAATGCGGCGCGGCTGGCGGCCGACACCGTCGACGCCATGGCGGACGGAAGGCTGAAACTGTTCGGCCAGGAAATCCACCAGCTCGGAAAACCCTGGCAAGAAAGCCGCCATGTCGAGGTCCTGGCGCGGCTCGCCGGCCGCAACGGGCGGCTGATCCCGCCGGGCGAGTTCATCCCGGCGGCGGAGCGGTTCGGCGTCGCCTCGCGGCTCGACCGCTGGATCATCAGGACGGCGCTGTCGCTTCATGGTCCGGCGCTGAAGTCAGGGGCGCTCACGCTCGGCTTCAACCTGTCGGCGCAGACGCTCAGCGACCCGCAGCTTTGGGATTTCGTCGACGCCATCATCGCCGAGACCGGGGCGCCGCATTCCGGCATCGGCTTCGAGATCACCGAAACCGCCGCGGTCACCAATTTCGCAGCTGCCGAGCAGTTCGTCGGCAAGGCGCGCGAGCGGCGCTGCCGCGTCAGCCTCGACGATTTCGGGGCGGGCATGAGCTCGTTCGAATATCTCCGGCGCTTTCCCGTCGACACGATCAAGATCGACGGCTCGTTCATCGAGCATATTGCCGATAGCCGCTTCGACCGCGAGATCGTCTCGGCGATATCCGGCATCGCCAGGAGCCTCGGCTGCTCCGTGGTGGCGGAGAAGATCGAAGCGCAGGATGCGCTCGACATCCTCGCGGATATGGGCATTGCCTTCGGCCAGGGATTTCTGCTGCACCGGCCGGAACCGCTGCAGGCGATCGTGGCGCGGGCGTGCGCGGCCCGGGCGAGCGCGACACAAGCGAGCGTGGCACGGGCGAGCAAGACACGGGCGAGCGCGCCGGCACCAGCCGGACGGCGAGCCTAGCCCGGATCTCTCCGGGCTAACCGGGCGAAAAGTCCGCGAAACCGGTCCGGCGCCGTGATGCGCGACTGGTCAGGACTTTCCCGGCGGGCGATAGCGGACCGACTTCGCCTTGCCAAGCGCTTGCATCGTCTCTTCGACGCTCAGGAGAACGGTGGTCTCGTACGAACTGAGCGCTCCTCCCGCACCAATGGCAAGCATGACCGATGCCATCGAAACGTTGTCGGGCGCTTCCCACAGGTTCCAGCCATCGTGCGCTCCGAAGCCGTACCAGAAACCGTGCAGCTTTCCGCCTACCGATTCGATGTAGGTGCGGGCTGCCTCGCGTCTATCCTCGGGGTTTTCGATCAGGCGCGCCCAGGTCTCGGGCGTATAGCTGAATCGTGAGAGATACATGGGCATGGTTCGCCTCCAGGGCCGCCGATCCCCCAGCGGCTCGGCGTCGAGGGAATCGAGGGGGGCTGGCGCCGAGCCTGACCGGCTTGGTTGGTTCACCGGCTGACAAAATATGCGCTCAGGCTAATATAATCGCAACACCTATCCTGCAGGCCGCCGCCGATGCCGATCAGGCGTTGCGGCTCGCCATATGCGCGTCGAGCTTCTTTCTCGAAGGCCCGTACCGCTTGATGATGGTCGCGGCCTCGCTCGGCGGTATACCATATTTTTTCGCAAACGCCGCTACGTCGTAAGGCTCCTCGCCGGCGGCCGGTTTGCGGTCCTGCTTGCTCCTGGATTTGTCGTCGGCCATGTCGTCCTCCATCATATCTGGGGGTTATAGGGTTCCTTGGTCGGCCCGACCATCCATGCCAGTTTGGAAAGGGGAGGCACGCCGGTCTGACCGGTTGCCCGGCGGGGCGATGCTGGTTCCCGCTCATGGGCTCGAACCACGATTCACGCCTTCAAAGGGCGCTGTCCTACCATTAGACGAAGCGGGAATAGAGGAAGTGACGCTATCTAGCACTTTCTCATCCGCGCATGAAGCTGCTTCATGTCATCATCGGCTCGAGCATGAGACACGCCCTTTCGGCGGGGCCTTGCAGGGACGGGAGCAATCGCCGTGACTAGAACCGACCTCTCCGACTTCTACCGAGACTACATTGCCTGCCTGAACAAGCAGGACTGGCCGAAGCTGGGACAGTTCGTTGATGATGAGGTGATCCACAACGGCCGGCGGCTCGGTCTATCAGGCTATCGCAAAATGCTGGAGAGAGACTTTGCTGAAATTCCGGACCTTTATTTCAACGTCCAGATGCTGATTTCCGATCCGCCCTATATAGCGAGCCGGCTCGCGTTCGACTGCACGCCGAAAGAAAGCTTCCTCGGCCTCCCTGTAAATGGGAGGAGAGTTTCCTTTGCCGAGAATGTTATCTATGAATTTGGGGACAAAAAGATTGTAGAAGTATGGTCTGTCATAGACAAGGCTGCCATCGAAGCTCAGCTTTAGCGCAGGAATGCTCGGCCGTCGTTCCACGTTCCGATATGAACCACGATATGAACAATGGCAGCTGCCTGTCTACCGCCTGTCAAGGACCCGGGCTTGACGCCTGAACACGCTGCCCCAGATTACGCGGCGGAGTTTCAGATATGCGATACGACTGGCAGGGGCGCAAATTCCTGGAACGGCATTTCGGCATTGTTATCGCAATTGGCCTGGCTGCAGGGCTGTCGGCCCTGGCAGCGCTGGGCTACACGCCTTAAGTCGCGGATACCGCGCCCAAACCCCTAAGGTAAGCGAAAAATAGCGGTGCGACGCGACCAGACCGGGGCAAGACCGTTGCCGGCCCGCTATGCTATCGATTCTGCTGGGCATGCCCCACGGCATTGGCGAAAGAAATGTCATCCTTGATCTCGCGCATCGCCATCGAGGTGATCGTGCGGCGCACGCCCGGCAGGCGGCTGAGCTCGACGCGCAGCATCCTGTCCAGCGCCATCATGTCGACGGCCACGATCTGCAGGAGATAGTCGGCCTCGCCTGTCGTGGCGTGGCAGCGCCGGATCAGCGGATGCGCCTGGACGGCGGCCTCGAAGGCTTCGGAGAGTTCGAAATCGATCGACACCTGGATGAAAGCTTCGATGCCGAAGCCGAGCTTGGCCGGGTCGACCCGCGTCGAGTAGCCGCGGATGATGCCGGCGTCCTCCAGCGCCTTGACCCGCTTCCAGCACGGCGTCTTGCTTAAGCCGACCTCGTCGGCGAGCACTGCGAAGGAGGTGCGCGCATCGCGTTCCAGCGCCGCGACGATCTTCCGGTCGACCGCATCCAGCATCACACGTTCTCCAAACCTTCGCGATGCACGAACATTCGTCCTCCATTTTCTGGCATTTGGATAACACAAAGGAACAATGTTCAAGTGAAAAGCGACTAAACTGCGGGCTCGGACCGAACAGGGAGCCCTATGGGCCGGGCAAAGGAGCAGCTGCCATGCACAAGCCGGATTATTACGCCCGTATCGAAGCGCCCGAGATGCGCGACTATGGGGTCTACCTCAGCTGCGACAAGCTACTCGCCTGCCAGAAGCCGCTGGCCGAGATGGTCAATGCCGACGAGCTGCAGTTCCAGATCGTCCACCAGGTCGAGGAGCTGTGGATGAAGCTCATCGCCTACACGCTGGTCGATGTCGTCGACTTCCTCGAGCAGCAGAACACCCATCGCATCGTCACGCTGATGGGGCGGGTGCATCGGCTGATGCGCCTGATGACGGCGCAGCTCGACCTGCTCGAAACCATGTCGCCCAAGGAATACCAGGAGATTCGGCTGCAGCTCGGCAACGGCAGCGGCCAGGAATCGCCGGGCTTCAGGCTCTTGCTGCGCATGCCGCCGGACCTGTGGCGGGCGTTCAAGGCGTCCTATCTCGATGGTCGCGGGCTCTCGGTCGAGGATGTCTACGATGTCAGCTATGATCACGGCGACAGCTATGTCGTCGCCGAGGCGCTGATCGAATTCGACGAGCTGTTCCAGAAATTCCGCGCCAATCATCTTTATCTCATCCACCGCTCGATCGGGCTCGGCTCGAAATCGCTCAAGGGCCGGCCGGTCGAACTGCTGCAGGCCGGCGCCCTGCATCGCTTCTTCCCGGAGCTGTGGGACATACGCTGCGACATGACCGACCGCTGGAGCGGCCAGTATGGGACTGTGCGGGCACCGATCAGCCACCACGCGGCCGAGTAGATCCAGGCTTGGGTTCCTCGCCCCGCGCGAAGCGGGGGGAGAGGTGGGGGGGGGGCGGGGGGGCGGGGGGGGGGGGTTTTTGGGGGGGGGGGGGGGGGAGCGCCCGCGGGGGGGGGGGGGGGGGGGCGCC
>NZ_JBVVQE010000062.1:0-40551 GCF_055811435.1 Mesorhizobium sp. WSM4837 | reverse complement strand
GGGGGGGTGGGGGCGAACGCCGTCGATCTTTTTCTGGGAGGCCCGGTTGCGGCGGCTGGATGCAACGCTGCGCCCCTACCTCGGGCTCTAACTGACGGGCTTCCCGGCGGTGGCGGCCGCCACCATGCTTTATGTCACGCACGACCAGATCGAAGCGATGACGATGGCCGATCGCATCGGCATTCTTGCCGACGGCGTGCTGGCGCAGATCGGCACGCCGCGCACCATCTACTCGGAGCCGGCGAACCTTCATGTCGCCGCAAGGCTCGGCCAGCCGGCGATCAATCTGTTGCCGACCGGCCTGCTGCCGGATGGCGACATGCCGGCGGGAACCAAAACGATCGGCGCGCGTACAGAACATCTGTCGATCGGCAAGGCATCGAATGGCCCCGCCGACGGCGTTGTTAACTGGGTCGAGCATCTGGGCGACCAGAACCACCTGCATGTGACGGTGGGAAGCAGAAAGCTGGTGACGCTGACGGACCCCGACATCCAATTGGAAAAAGGCGACAGGGTGATTATCCGCTACCGGGCGCCGCTGTTCTTCGACCAGGCCGGAAACAGGATTGCAAACCGATGAGCCCCGGGACATTGGAAAAGAACGGGACACTGGAAAAGAGCGGGTCACTGGACAAGACTGCGACACTGGACAAGACCGGGACGATGGACAAGTTCGACCTGAAGACGCTGATATCCGTCACCGCCGACACGATTGCCGCTCACGCCGAAGAGCTGACCAGGCTCGACCAGGCGATTGGCGACGGCGACCATGGGCTCAACATGAAGCGCGGCTTCGAGGCAGTGCGCGCCGAGGCCGACACGTTCGCGACAAAGCCGCTGCCGGACGCTCTGAAGGCGATCGGCACCAAGCTGGTAATGACCGTCGGCGGGGCTTCGGGCCCCTTGTTCGGGACGCTGTTCATGGCGCTCGGCAAGGAAATTTCCGCAGAGCCAGATCGCGCCAACCTGATGTCGGCGTTCGGCAAGGCGATCGAGGCGGTGGCAGCCAGGGGCAAGTCGCAGGTCGGGCAGAAGACCATGCTCGACGTGCTGCAACCGGTGCATGACGCCCTGCTACAGGGAAAGACCGGATCGGAAATCGCCGATGTCGCGGACAGTGCTGCCGATGCCACCGTGCCGATGAAGGCCTTGCGCGGGCGCGCCTCATTTCTCGGCGACCGCTCCATCGGCCATATGGATGCCGGGGCACGCTCGACCGCGCTTCTGGTGCGGGCTGTCACCGAGACCATCGAGGGGCAAGCATGAGCAATGTCGGCATCGTCATCGTATCGCATTCACCGCTGGTCGCCGAGGGCACGGCCGACATGGTGCGCCAGATGGTCGGCGACGAAGTGCCGCTTGCATGGTGCGGCGGAAACGGCCATGGCGGGCTGGGAACCAATGTCGAGGCGATCATGGGCGCGATCAACAAGGCCTGGTCGGAGGCAGGTGTCGCTATACTTGTCGATCTTGGCGGCGCCGAAACCAACAGCGAGATGGCGGTCGAGATGATCGGCGAGCCGCGCGCGCACAAGATCATCGTCTGCAACGCGCCGATCGTCGAGGGCGCGGTGATGGCGGCGACGGAGGCGTCCGGCGGCGCCTCGCTCAGGGAAGTGGTGGCGACGGCACACGAATTGTCGCCATCGTGAATGAACAGGAATTTTGACTCAATGTCCGCATCCGCAGAAGCCACCGTTCTGATCACCCATGAGGTCGGCCTGCATGCGCGCCCTTCGGTGAAATTCACCAAGCTCGCCAAGACGTTTTCGGCCGAAGTCGAAGTTGCGCTCGCCGCCAACGGTCCTTGGTTCGACGCCAAGAGCATCGTCAAGGTGATGGCGGCCAAGGCGCCGAGAGGCACGGTGCTGCATATCAGAGCCAAGGGCGACGGTGCCGGCGAGGCGGTCGGCGCGCTCGTCGAACTGGTGCGGCGCGACTTCGACGAGGGCGTGGACCATGCCCGAACCGCTTAAGCTGCAGGGGATCCCGGCTTCGGCCGGCTATGCCGAAGGGCCGCTGTTCAACCTCGACCCGGTCGTCGCGCGCTATAAAGGTAAAGCGACCGCCGCTGACGAGAGGCTCGCGCTCGAAACGGCAATCGGCACAGCGACAGGCCGGCTTGCCAAGCTGATCCAGGCAACCGACGGCGATGCCGCCGACATTCTCGAATTCCAGCTCGCCATGCTGGAGGACGATGCGCTGACCGGCCCGGCCTTTGCCGCGATTGCCGCCGGCCAGCAGGCCGATGCGGCATGGCGGCAGGCGCTTGACGCCGAAATTGTCGGCTATGAAACGTCGGATCAGGATTATTTCCGGGCACGCGCCGCCGACATGCGCGACATCAGAGACCAGGTGCTTCGCGCGCTGACAGCGGACAGCGCGGCTGCCGCGCCGACAGGCGCCATCTTCTACGGCGAGGACATCGCGCCGACGCGCTTTCTCGAAACCGACTGGAGCGCCGGCGGCGGCATTGCGCTGAAGGCAGGCAGTACCGCCAGCCACGTCGCCATGCTGGCGCGCTCGCGCGGCGTGCCTATGATCGTGGGGCTCGGTGCTTCGCCGGCTGATCTTGCCGGCGTCGCCCTGCTCGATGCCGAGCACGGCGGCATCGTGCTGAGGCCAACAAGGGCAGAGGTCGAGGCGTTCCGGCAATCGTCGTCGTCTTTCGCGGCACGTCGCGACAGGGCGGAAACTTTTTTGGCTCGGTCGGCGGTGACGAAAGCCGGCACTGCGGTGCGGGTGCAGGTCAACATCGCCGATCCGTCCGATGTCGATGGTATCGATGTCTCGACCTGCGATGGCGTCGGGCTGATGCGGACCGAGTTCCTGTTCGGCAAGACGCTGCCGGACGAGGAATCGCAGTATCGCGCCTACCGCAAGGTGCTCGAATGGGCCGGCGACAGACCGGTGACCATCCGCACCATCGACGCCGGCGGCGACAAGCCGGTGCCGGGTTTCACCGTCAAGGAGGGTAATCCGTTTCTCGGCCTGCGCGGCATCAGGCTATCGCTGGCGAGACCGGAGGTTTTTCGGGTGCAGATCAGGGCGCTGCTGCGCGCCGCCTTGCATGGCAATCTCAAGGTGATGTTCCCGATGGTCGCCGTGTGGGACGAGTATCAGCGAGCAGCCGCGCTCTTCGCCGAAGAGCAGGCCGCGCTTGCCGCGCGCGGCGTCGCGCAAAAAATGCCGCCGCTCGGCATCATGGTCGAGGTGCCGTCGGTGGCGATCGCTCCTGAGGCGTTTGCCGAGGTCGCCTTCTTCTCGATCGGCTCGAACGACCTGACCCAGTATGTGATGGCGGCGGCGCGCGACAATGCCTCGGTCGCGCATCTCAATTCGATCAGGAACCCGGCCGTGCTTCGGCTGATCGCCTCGGTTGCGGCGTTCGGCCGCGCGCAAAAGATTCCGGTCAGCCTGTGCGGCGACGCCGGCGGCGATCCTGCGGCGATCCCGGCGCTGATTGAGGCCGGTCTGCGGGACCTTTCCGTGGTTCCCGCCCAGCTCGCAATGGCCAAGGTGGCCATTGCGGACGTCTCGATCTAGGCACCGGCATGGCCGAAACCAAGAAGACGCCTGAAGCCGGTTCCGAAGAGGCGATCCGCGCCTATAAGACGATCCTGTCGCAGGTCCTCGACCAGCGCCCGTCCGGCATGCGCCAGCGCCTCGCCGACGCGTTGGGCAAGCATCGCAGCTTCGTCACCCAGATTTCCAGTCCGGCCTACTCGATCCCGATCCCGTCAAAACATTTGCCGGCTATTTTCGCCGTCTGTCATTTCAGCCCGGCCGAACGCGACCATTTTCTTGCCGCCTACCATCAGGCGCATCCGGGAAAAATGTCGCTGGCATCCGGCATGCGCAAGACGCGGCATGTTTCGCTGATCGTTCCCGATTTCGGCGACGACAAACAGAACGCGGCGCTCGACAGGGCGGTCAACGATTTCATCCAGAAGATCACCAGCATCGCCGGCAAGGGCGGGACATAGTCGCGCCACGTTCAGCTATTTCGGGAGAGACGGCCATGAAGAAGTTTCTGAATTCTGTGGACACGGTGCTGACCGAAAGCCTCGACGGCTTCGTTGCCGCCCATGCCGACATCCTTGTGCTTGGCGACGAGCATAAATTCGTGCGCCGCAGGACACTCAAGCCCGGCAAGGTAGCGCTGATTTCCGGGGGCGGCTCTGGCCACGAGCCGCTGCATGGCGGGCTGGTCGGGCATGGCATGCTGGATGCCGCCTGCCCCGGCCAGGTGTTCACCTCGCCGACGCCGGACCAGATGATGGCGGCCGCGGAGGCGGTCAACACCGGTGCCGGCTGCCTGTTCATCGTCAAGAACTACGAGGGCGACGTGATGAATTTCGACATGGCTGCTGAAATGTCGGAGGGTGTGATGCAAGTGGTGACCAATGACGACGTCGCGGTCGAGAACTCCTCCTACACCACTGGCCGACGCGGCGTTGCCGGCACGCTGGTGGTCGAGAAGATCCTCGGCGCCGCGGCCGAGCAAGGCATGGCGCTGAAGCCGTTGAAGGCGCTTGGCGAACGCATCAATGGCGCGACGCGCTCGATGGGCGTTGCGCTGACCAGTTGCACCGTACCGGCCGCCGGCAGGCCGACCTTCGATATCGGCGACGGCGAGATGGAATTCGGCGTCGGCATCCATGGCGAACCCGGGCGCCGCCGCGACGCGTTGAAGAGCGCCGACGCCATCGCCGAGGAGATCTGCGCGGCGATATCTGGCGATCTCGGTGACAGGGCAAAAGGCCCGGCGCTGCTTTTCGTCAACGGCTTCGGCGGCACGCCGCTGATGGAGCTCTACCTGATGTACAACAGCGCCCGGAAAATCTTCGAGAAAAACGGCGTGACGGTCGCCCGTTCACTGGTCGGGTCCTATGTGACATCGCTCGACATGGCCGGCTGCTCGATCACGCTGACCATGTTCGACGATGAGACGACCGCATTGTGGGACGCACCGGTGCATACGGCTGCGCTGCGCCGGGGGATGTAGCACGGCCAACACCGCGCCACGGCTATAGCAACAGTATTAAGCAAGCAGGCGCTTTCTACGACCTGGCCGGTTGCGGCGATAAAGCGGCGGTCACGTCCATTTCGACCAAAGCGAGGTCGCCAAGACGAATTTGCACGTGCTTGCAAAAACAGCATACGCTATTTCCAAGGACAGAAACATTCCTGGGAGAAAGCTGGATGGCGTCACGCTACCACGAGGTCTATGACGGCTGGAAACGCGATCCGGAAAAATTCTGGGCGGATGCGGCCAAGGCCATCGACTGGTTCTCGCCGTTCGAAACGGTCTTCGATGCGAATGCCGGCGTCTATGGGCGCTGGTTTGGCGGCGCCTCCTGCAACACCTGCTTCAACGCCGTCGACCGCCACGTGGCGGGTGGCCGCGCCGATCAGATCGCGCTGATCCATGACAGCGCGATTTCCGGCACGGTCAGGAAATTCACCTATGCCGAATTGAAACGCGAGGTGATCGCGCTGACGTCGGTGCTGAAGAAC
Source organism: Mesorhizobium sp. WSM4837 (assembly GCF_055811435.1). NCBI lineage: Bacteria > Pseudomonadati > Pseudomonadota > Alphaproteobacteria > Hyphomicrobiales > Phyllobacteriaceae > Mesorhizobium > Mesorhizobium sp. WSM4837. The sequence goes on along the minus strand of NZ_JBVVQE010000062.1, from coordinate 35,031 downwards.
CGCGGCGTCCGAAAAGGCGATCGGGTCATCATCTACATGCCGATGGTGGCGGAAGCTGCGTTTGCCATGCTTGCCTGCGCCCGTATCGGCGCCGTACATTCGGTCGTCTTCGGCGGCTTTGCTTCGCACGAGCTCGCCACACGCATCGACGACGCCAGACCGAAGCTGATCATTTCCGCCTCTTGCGGCCTGGAGCCCGGGCGGGTCGTCGCCTACAAGCCGCTGCTCGACAAGGCGATCGAGATGTCGCGGCACAAGCCCGAAGCCTGCCTCATCCTGCAGCGCGATCAGCTGCGCTGCGAGCTAAAGGAGAACCATGACATCGACTATGCCGACGCCGTCGCCCGCGAGCGGGCCGCGGGCGCCAATGTCGACTGCGTTCCGGTGCTCGCCACCGATCCGCTCTACATCATCTACACGTCCGGAACGACCGGCCAGCCCAAGGGCATCGTGCGCGACAATGGCGGCCACATGGTTGCGCTGAAATGGTCGATGGAGAACGAGTTCGGCGTCAAGCCGGGCGAGGTGTTCTGGGCGGCTTCCGACGTCGGCTGGGTGGTCGGCCATTCCTACATCGTCTACGGCCCGCTGCTGCATGGCTGCACGACCGTCCTGTTCGAGGGCAAGCCGGTCGGCACGCCCGACGCCGGAACCTACTGGCGGGTGATATCAGAGCATGGCGTGGTCGCGCTGTTCACCGCGCCGACCGCATTCCGCGCCATCAAGGGACAGGACCCCAAGGGCGAATTCGTCCCGAAATACGACCTGTCGAAATTCCGCACGCTGTTCCTCGCCGGCGAGCGCGCCGATCCGGAAACCATCAAATGGGCGGAGCAGAAATTGAACGTGCCGGTTATCGACCATTGGTGGCAGACCGAGACGGGCTCGCCGATGACGATCAACCCAGCCGGATTAGGGCTACTGCCGGTGAAATACGGCTCGCCCGGAGTGCCGATGCCCGGCTACGACATCCGTGTGCTCGACGATGCCGGCCACGAAGTGCCGCGCGGCACGTTGGGCAATGTCGTGGTCAAGCTGCCGCTGCCGGCCGGCTGCCTGCTGACGCTATGGAATGCCGATGACCGGTTTCGCCAAGCCTATCTCGAGGAATTCCCCGGCTGCTACAAGACGGCGGATGCCGGCATGATGGACGAGGACGGCTATTTGTTCGTGATGGCCCGCACCGACGACATCATCAATGTCGCCGGCCACCGGCTGTCGACCGGCGCCATGGAGGAGGTGCTGGCCGCGCATCCGGACGTTGCCGAGTGCGCTGTCGTCGGCGTCGCAGATGCGATGAAGGGCCAGGTTCCGCTCGGCTTCGTCGTGCTGAATGCCGGTGTCACGCGTGACAGCGCCACTATTGAGACCGAGGTGGTCACGCTGGTGCGCGAGCGGATCGGCCCGGTCGCCGCCTTCAAGACGGTGGTCACGATCAAGCGCCTGCCCAAGACGCGCTCCGGCAAAATCCTGCGCGGCACCATGCAGAAGATTGCCGACAAGGAAGACTGGACAATGCCGGCGACTATCGACGATCCGGTCATTCTCGACGAAATCACCGCAGCGCTGCAGGGACGCGGAATCGGGCTTTAGCTGCTTTCGGAGCGCGGCAGGCGGATCGCGGCTTCGGACGAATACGAATTCATCCTGCACTGCAATCGTCTGTTGTGCAATGCAGCAATAGCCCTTAAACCTTTGCGTGGGGGGCCATTCCGAGGCACGGCATGGCTCAGCAAAAAACAACATTCGGCGGCGTCGACATCCTGCGTTTTGTCGCCGCTGTCCTCGTGATGGTCTACCACTACGGCTTCTGGGTGTGGGCGTTCCCCGAGGGCGTTTCGGCGCGTGCGACGGGCGGCATCCCGCCGCATCCGGAAATAGGCGGACTGGTCCAATTCGGATGGGTCGGCGTCCAGATATTCTTCGTCATCAGCGGCTTCGTCATCGCCTTCAGCGCCGAGCATTCCACACCGCTGCGGTTTTTCGAGGCAAGGGTGAAACGATTGGCGCCGGCCGTCTGGATTTGTGCGCCGGTCACCGCGATGGTGCTGCTTCTCGTCGATCTCAGTTGGCCGACGGACGCAGTCACCACGCTCATACGCACCGTCCTGTTCGTTCCGTTCAACCCCTGGGTCGACAGCGTCTACTGGACGCTTGGCATCGAGATCGCCTTTTACGCCATCGTCTGGATCCTGCTGCGGCTCGGCCGCTTCGACCTGATGGAAGCGGTGGCAGTTGCGCTCGGCGCTATCAGCACGATTTTCTGGTGCCTGTACTATCCATTCGACTGGACGGACCTTGCCGAGGCGCGCTGGCTCGACCTGCTCCTGGTGCATCACGGATGTTTTTTCGCGACAGGTGTGCTGTTCTGGCTGATGCGTTTCAAGGCAGTGACGCCCGCCCGCCTTGTCTTCTGCGCCTTGTTCCTGGCCGGCGGCGTGCTGCAGATCATAAGCGCTGTCGACGTCCGCAGCATCAAGGTCGAAGCCGCGATGCCCTACGGGCCGCCGATCGTCCTGTTCCTCGCTGCCATGGCGCTGATGGCGTGGTCGTTACGGCTCGATCTGTCCTGGCGCGGCTGGCGCCGGATCGGCCTGATGACCTACCCTCTCTATCTGATCCATAATGTCGTCGGCGCAGCCATTCTCGGAGCCTTGGTGCGTGCGGGAGTGCCATACCTGCTTTCGGTGGTCATCGTCGGGGCGACCATGATCGCCGCGAGCTGGCTGATTGCGATCGAGGCCGAACCGCGCATCCGGCTTCTGCTCGACCACACCATCTTCCGCTACCGTCTCAAGGCGGCGTAACGCGCCAGCGTCGTCACGCCGGTTCCTGGCTGCAAACGTCCTACGGTGGAATGTCCGGCACAAAGCAGGGTGCGAACGCTTTTGCGCGACCCGTCGTGGCTCGGCGACCTGATCAAGCGAGGAAATCGACCGGCACCCTAAGGAACGTCATTCTTCACCGACCCTACCGGCTCGTGCACAGGCTGCCTGTCATGGTCTGTTCGAGGGGCATTCGTCTTCGCTCACGACGGCCTCGGCCCGGTATCGGCCTGACGGCGCAAGACGACGATCTGCTCAATATCGGTCCTACAGACCGGCCTCAGCTGTTCACCTTCGTCCGCGCTTCCGACTTCTCCAGATAGTATGACGAATATCTGTCGAAGAATTTTTCCGAGCCGCCGATCGATCCATACTTCGCCAGCTTCTTCAAATCGACCTTGTTGAGGACGACGCCGACGATCTTGTTGGCGATATAGGATTCCGAACTCAATATGGATTGCACCATCGCACGCGGCGTGCGCCCCCACTCGGTCACGAGCACGAAGCCGTCGGCAAGCGGCGCAAAGGCCTTGGCATCGACCACGGGGCCGAGCGGCGGCAGATCGACGACGATGTACTGGAAGGTCTCCTTGGCATTGTCGATGAAACGCCGCATCCCGGCCGACGACAGAAGCTCGCTTGTGTGCGAGAAATGACCGCGCGGCACGGCGGGGACGATCGCCAGCTTGGTCTGCCGGTCGATCTTGCCGACGGACTGCCAGGTCTGCCCGCTCACCACCGCTTCCATCAGGCCTTGCTCGGCTTCCATGCCAAGGCTGCGGCTGAGGCCGGGGTTACGCAGGTCGCCGTCCACCAGCAGCGTTTTCGACCCGTTGGCGGCAAGCAATCCGGCCAGATTCGCCGCCACGGTCGACTTGCCCTCGCCGGGAAGGACCGAGATTACGCCGATGACCCGGCTGCCCTGCCCTTCCATCACCACGTCGAAGGCAATCTTGGCGCTGCGCAGCGTCTCGGAAAACATCGATGCCGGGGCGTCGATGCTCACCCGCATGCGCGCGCGTCTTTCAGCCGCCGACGCTGATTGGGCGGTTTTGATATCCGCCTGACCGTCATCGCGCTTGTCGTCCTTGGCGACCTTGCTGCCAATGATCGGCAGGTAGCCAAGGAATTTGAGGCCGACGCGATCGCGAACGTCTTCGCCGGTCCTGAAGAACCGCTCCCTGAACTCATTCAGGCCACCAACCCCGGCTCCCAACATCACGCCAAGCACGAGCGAAAGTCCCAGCACTATGGACGTGCGCGGGGTTGCCGCGGACTTCGGCAGCGTCGCGTCCGAGATGACGCGGATCTTGCCGACCGGGAAGGACTGCTGCTGGGAGGCTTCCTCGTAGCGGCCAAGGAACGTTTGATAGAGCGTCGAGAGCGCCGTTGCCTTCTGCTCCAGTTCGCGCAGCTTGACCTGCGACTGGTTGTCGATGGAACTCTTGCCAGCCGCTAACGCGACATTTGCACGGAGCGCCGTCTCGCGCGCGAGAGCGACTTCGTATTCGTTGCGGTAGCTTTCGGTCAATTGCTTCAGCTCGCCGAATATCTGCGCCGATATGTCGGCCCTTTCCTTGGCAAGTGCGACCGCCTGGGGATGCTCAGCCCCGAAATTGGCTTCGATATCCTGCTGCCGCTTGGCGACAGTGAGATAGCGGGTCTTGAGCGTTGAAATGATCGAGTTGCTCGGCTGGTCGGCGGATATCGCGGCGTCCCTGAATGCGTTGTCCGAACCGCTTTCGACGATCGACTTGTATTGCTGGTAGCGGGCGCTGGCGCGGGCGGTGTCGGCCTGCGCCTCAATGAGCTGGCCATTGAGGTCCGACAGTTGCTTGTCACTGATCAACTGGCCGTCATCGACGGCCAGCCCATGTTCGGCCCTGAACTTCTCGACGGCGAGCGCCGCTGCGTGGGAGCTTTCGCGAAGCTCCGTCAGCCGACCTTGCAGCCAGACCGCCGCCCGCTCGGTCGCATCGAAGCTCGCATCGAGCTGATCGGCGAGATAGGCGTCGGCATAGGCTTTGGTAACCGCGGTCGCAAGTGCGGGGTCCGTGGCCTGGTAGGCGATGGAGATCACATAGCTGCGACCGATGCGCTCGGCTTGCACCTCGTCCTGCAGTTTGAGGATTGCGTAATCGCGCCGCGACGAGGCAATCATCGCGTCACGCGTCGCCGGGTCAAGCTGAGTAACATCGGCCGTACCCACGGCGGGGTTGGGACGGAAATACCGGACCACGCCGCGCACAAAACCGGCAGCCTTCGACACGGCCGACGTCGGAGGGTTCATGAAAGCGTCGTTCTGATCGAGCTTCTGCTTGTCGACGACCACCGCCGCCAGTCTCGCCGAGTGGAGTATTTCGATCTGGCTCAGAATGGCGGAGTCGGTCTGCATGCTGACCGACGCCGCCGAGACCTCGTCAACGACCTTGTTCAATCCTTCATCGATCAGCACACGGCTCGTAGCCATGTAGGTGGGAGGCGTGGTCTGCAAATAGAGCACGCCCAGAAAAAGTCCGATGGCAGCGCATGCCGCAACCACCTTTGCCTGCCTTGCTGCCATGCCGAGCAGGCGCTCGACATCGATGAAATCGTCGGCGCTGACTGGGTCCGAACTCGGCAATGGTTTCCTCTTGTCGAGAGGAAAATTGGCATAATTCATCTTCGGTCCAATTCAAGTTTGCATCTAGAGCGGCGGTCTCTCAAGTCGAACGCGCCGCCGCTCTATTTTTGTTTGAGCCTCGGAAACCCTGTCTCCACTCGGGTCCGCTGCTCTCGTCTGCAGGCGCTAGAGCGGGAGCATCAGCATATGCCCAACGCAAGCTTCATGCCAGCCACCGCGAGACCTGGGCAGTCAAACATATCGGCATGTCTTGCGTCACCATTCATATGCTTGCTCCCAAAAAATGGGCTTTATGCGGCTTCCACCCGGCGCTCATGCAACCGGACGAACTCCTGAAGCATCTCGAAGATCGGTCCCTTCATGTCGTCGCGCGCCAGCGCGAAGGCGACATTGGCCTGGATGAACCCTTCCTTCGAGCCACAATCGAACATCCGGCCGTTGAAGGGCTGCGCGAAGAAAGCCTGGCTTTGCGCAAGGCGGACCATGGCGTCGGTCAGTTGGATCTCATTGCCGGCGCCGCGCTGCTGATTGCCGAGCAGCCCGAATATTTCAGGCTGCAGGATATAGCGGCCGTTGATGTAGTAGTTCGACGGCGCATTCGCCGGAGCCGGCTTTTCGACCATGGCGGTGACCTCGAAGCCCGAGCCGACATCGGCGCCGCAGCCGACGATGCCGTATTTGCTGGTCTCGGTCGGGTCGCAGCGCTCGACGGCGATGACGTTTCCGCCGGTCTGCGCATAGAGGTCCGCAATTTCAGCGAGACATCCGCGACCGCCGAAGGACACCATGTCCGGTAACAGCAATGCGAAGGGCTCGTCGCCGATGACTTCCCGGGCGCACCATACCGCATGGCCCAGACCTTGCGGTGACTGCTGCCGGATGAAGCTCGTCGCACCAGCCACGGGAAGCAGGCTTTCCAGCGCCTGAAGCTGCGCCGTCTTGCCGGTTTGCTCCAAAGTTCCGATCAATTCTGGATGCAGGTCGAAATAATCCTCGATGACCGCCTTGTTGCGGCCCGTCACGAAGACAATGTGCTCGATGCCGGCTTCGAACGCCTCGTCCACCGCATATTGCACGACAGGCCTGTCGACGACCGGCAGCATTTCCTTCGGCATCGACTTGGTCGCCGGCAGGAATCGCGTTCCAAGCCCCGCTACCGGTATGACTGCCTTCCTGACTTTCTTCATTGCATATTCCTTCTGAGGAGATCGACTTCAACCTGTCGCAGGCCGCGAAAACTATTTTTCAGCTGCTGCACCCTTCACCTCCCCCGCACCCACGGCAAATTGCGCCGCCACCCTTCGCAGCCGAACGGCGATCGGCATGCCCATATGCCAAACCGCCGCCGGATCGCTGAGCGCCGTCCACACCGCCTTGAGTGGGGACCGCGCCTTGATGTGCTGGACCAGAGAAAGGAACGACGCCGCCTTGCGCAGGCTGCGCGTGCGCCTTGCGAAAGCGGCTGCGGCCTTTGCGTCCATCGAATGGGTTCTGGCGAAAACGAGGTCGGCCTTACGCATCGCCTCGACGTGATGAGGTTCGAGCACGCGGGAAATGGAGCCGGTCCGGATATGGTAGACATAGCCGGTCGTCGGCTCGACCACGCACTTGCCGCCCTTGGCCAGAGCACTGGCCAGCAAGATGTAGTCCTCGCCGATGATCAGGCTTTCGTCATAGCGAAGCCCGTTTTCGTTCAGAAACCGGCGCTGGAAGATCGGTTTGAGATAACCGAGATTGAACCTGGATTCGAAGACCACATTGCCGGCAATATAGTCCGCCAGCGAGATTTCACTCAAACCCTCGAGATAGTCGGCCGGGAACATCGTCTCTTCGGCAACACCGTCCTCGCGAACCACCTGGAGATTGTCAACTGCGATCGCGGCGCCCGCTTTCTCGGCGCGGTCAATCATGGTGCAGATCCGCCCGGGATAGACCGCGTCGTCGGAATCGAGGACCGCCACCCACCTGCCGCGGGCAAGCTCAAGGCCGACATTCCTGGCGCCGCCTGGACCGCGGTTTTGCTCAAGTGCGACGACGCGGACGATGTCTTCGGGGTAGGATCGCGCCAGATCGAGCGTCCGGTCGCGCGACTGGTCGTCGACGACGATCACCTCCACGCTGACATCGCGCTGGGCGATGGCGCTGGCGATCGCCCGCTCGATGGTCAGCTCCGAATTGTAGGCGGCAATGACAAAGGTGACGTCAGGCTGCACGCTTGCCCCCTTCCTGCGGCGAGGGCAGGCCGTATTGGCGGATTTCACGCACGCCGACAAGACCGCTCACGACGCCGACATGCATGATGCCGCGAAGCACGCTGCGGTTCCTGCGCACGGGACTGATGGCGACCGGGATTGCCGATGCGAAACAAAAAACCGCCTTTGCCGAGGCGAGGCCGACTTGCCTGACCAGCGCGAGGCCATGCGCGTCGCGCCCCAGCAGGTGCCCATGCGTCTGCCCGACGCGGAACCGGCGGCGACGGAGCCAGTCGAAGGCCGCCCTGGCGCGCGGCACCACTTCATCGACCCAGGCCTGCGGCGAAAAGGCGATGCGACCGCCGGCCTTGACCATGTGGTCGAAGAATTCGGTGTCCTCGCCGCCGGTCTGGCCACGCGCCAGGCTGAATCGCCGGCCGCGGAGGCTGTCGGCGCCCATACTGAGCAGGACGTTGCAGGTGTAGCCGGTGCGGATCTCGCCGCCCACCCAGACGGGCAGTGTGGAGTGAAAATCGCCGCGGCGCATCCAGTTGGGCGCATCCGGCCGATAGCGCGCCCGCACTGGCCCGAGCACGGCGGCAGCGCCACTCAAGTCCGCCGTTGCAACCAGTTCGACGAGCCATCTCGACGATGCCGTTTCGTCATCGTCGAGGAAGGCGACGAAATCCGCCGTGCTGGCGTCGAGGCAAGCATTGCGGGCGATTGAGATGTTGCGTGCCGGGCAATGACGATAGCTGATCGGCAGCTTCAGCGTCTCCGCCAGCGTCGCCACCAGCAGTTCGGCCGTTGGCCCGTCATCATTGTCGGCGACGATGACGCGGATGTCGAATCCCGAAGGCACGTCCAGGGCGGCTACCGAGCGAAGCGTGTCGGCAAGCTCCGGCCGCCTAAACGTGCAGACGCAGACGTCGACGCTGCGGTTTTTTTCGGCCACACCCATCACGCCACCCTTCTACGTTGCAATCGCGGTCCAAGCAGTTGCAGCCAGAAACCGACGGACCAGCCGAAATGCATGACCATCGCCGAAATCCCGGCAAGGGCGCTGTCCGGATTGCGCTGGCTGATCGCAATCCACACGCCATAGCCGAGACAAACCGACGCCCACACCAGAATCGGCATGACTGCCAGCCAATGCACGAAGAAAAAGGCAGAGAGGAGGACGACAGGGAACACCAGGAGCGGCACCACCTGCCGGACCTTCGGTATCATGCGGTGCTTGAGAACGTTCTTTGCCCGGCCGCGGCCATAGCCGAGATACTGGAAATAGAGGCCGGCGAGCGACGAGCGCGGGTAATAGATCATTTGCGTCTTGCCGCTCATCCAGATCCGGTAGCCGGCCTTGCGCAGCCGGTAGTCGAGCTCCGCATCCTCGTTGTGGCTGAACGTCTCGTCATAGCCGCCCACCGCCTTGAACGCCGAAATCCGCATCAGCGCATGGTGACCGTGGTCGACCCACTCTCCCGCCGAGAGATGCCGGTGCTTGGAGCCGCCCGTGCCGAGCTTGGAATTCTGTGCAGCCGCAACCGCGTTCTGCACTGCGCCGCTGCCGCTGGTCAGCATCGAGACGACGACCGAATCAGCGCCGGTGGCCAGCGCCTCTTCGACCAGCCGATCGCAATAATCCGGAGGGTAGCCGCCATGCGCGTCGATGCGAATGAAATATTCAGCCCCATCGCCGTACCTGGCGATGGCGAGATTGATCGCCGCGCTCTGGAGGCGCTTTTCATTGTCAAGAAGGATGATCATAGTATCCTTCCTGGCGATCTCCTCGACGATCGCCCTGGTGCCGTCCGTGCTACCGCCATCGGCAACGATGATCCGGGCGCCGAGCCTTTCGGCGGCCGGTCGAAGCTCGTGAACAAGCGCACCGATGTGAGCCGCTTCGTTCAGGCACGGAATCACGATCAGGTTGGACGGCATTTCGGTCTGCATCATCGACCCATCTCCTTCCCTAGCCATCCTAAGCCAGTGCCTCGGCAGCATATGAACCGGGCGCGACCGTCAATCCGCGAAGCTTCTCGACGAGCGCCCGGCAATCGCTGCGATCGTGGCTCCAGGTTCGCGGATTGCGGGCAAGAACACGCGCCCGCAATTTCCCGAAACGATGCTCCTCCAACTCGCCCAGGGCAGCCTCGAGTGCCTCGGGAGTGGCTTGAGGCAAGAGAACACCGATTCCCTGCTGGTCGAGGAACCGGCCGGTTTCGGTGTGGCCCATCGAGATCGGCACGGCGCCGAAGCGGCAGCCCTCGTAGAGGCGGTTGGGCAGCAGCCATTCAGAATTCAGCCCCTGCTCGAAAAAATCGATGGCCCAGGAAAAATGAACCTCACGGTAGATCGTCGCCATATCTTCGGGATTCCGATAGGGTCCGCCAAACGAGAGCCAGGGCTCAGAGTCGACGAAACCGTGGAAATCCGGAAATTCGGAAAGCGCCGGACGGCCCCTGAGGACGATTTCGAAGCGGCCCTCAAGTCGTCGGGAAAATTCGGCCAGCAACTCCAGGGAGCGGCGGCATCGGAGCGCGCCGAACCAGCCGATCCGCCAAGGCGGAGCGAAGGGCTCCGCCGCCGCGCGATCATTCAGCGAAACCGCGGCAGGCTCGAAATATTTGTTTTCGAGCAGTTCGACCGGCGCGGCAATCTGCCCGAACGGCTTGAAATAGTTTGCGATGAAGGCCGGCGAACTGGTGACTAGCAGCTTTACATCCCTGGCCAGATAGCGCTCCGCGCCACGCATCGCCTTGCCCAGAAAATCGTCGCGAAGCATCAGACGATGGATGTCGAGACACTCATAGACGATCGGCACGGTTGCCTGGAATGCCGATTTGGCACGCCGGGCAAGCGCCAGCATTTCCAGATTGCGCGCGATGATGAGGTCGGGTCTCGGCATCGAACCGAGTTTCGACCCGATCGAAACCGCCGCCTTGGTGACCGCTGCCAGCCGTTGGGCGAATCGGCCGTCGCGCGTTGCGCCAAGATCGATCGGATGCAAGCCCTCGACCTCGGCGATCGGGCTTGCTGACCGGCGAAAGCCCGCCAGTGTGACCTGGGCGCCGCCTGCCTTGAGCATTATGATCCGCCGGCGCACTGCCGGGTCGGAGACGTCGTGCACCAAGTACAAGACATGCAGCATGAAAAACTCGACCGCTGTTGGCCCACCCGAAAGAATCCTAGTACAGCTCGTGCTGCATCGCAACATTTTTGGTGCAGCATAGCAGGGATCGACGTTTTTTGTGTCGACGTTTTTTGTTGCGCTGCAAAATTATTGCCGTAGTTTGGTGGCAGCATCGGGCATGGGTCGGGACTCCGGACCGGCACGAAATCAGGGACCCTGAATTTGCAAGCCAATGCATTCGACCCGCCAGAGGGCTCTCTCCGCAGATCGGTCGGACGCGGCGCTATCATTACGGCTTTGGCGCAATCGGTGCGGGTTGCGACACAGATCGTCTCCGTCATCGTGCTGTCGCGCCTGCTCTCGCCGCAGGACTTCGGCGTCGTGGCGATGTGCGCGCCTGTGCTGGCTTTCATCGCGCTGTTCCAGGATTTCGGCCTGACCCAGGCGACGATTCAGAAAAGCGGAATCAAGCATGAGGAGGTCAATTACCTCTTCTGGGTCAATGTCGCGGTTAGCGCATTGCTCGCCTGCGTGCTTGCCGGCGCGGCGCCTCTGGTCGCCGCCTTCTATGGCGAACCGCGGGTGTCAGGCCTGGTGGCAGCACTCGGGCTGCAGATCATAGCCTATGGGCTGGGCGCCCAGCATCTGGCGCTGCTGACACGCCGAATGCAGTTCGCCCGCTTGGCCATCATCGACGTCGCAAGTGCCATTGTCGGCCTCGCCGTATCGATCGCCTGGACTTTCATAGACCGTTCCTATTGGGCGCTTTTTGCCGGCACCCTGACAGCAGCCGTACTGCCCACGCTTTGCTACTGGGCAAACTCGCGATGGCGCCCCAGCCTGCCGCGCAAGGTCAACGGCATTAGCGAGCTGATCAATTTCGGCGCCGGCATCACCGGGTTCAACTTCGCCAACTTCTTTGCCCGAAATCTCGACAATGTGCTGATCGGAAAATACTGGGGCGAAGCGCAGCTTGGACTCTATGACCGCGCCTACAAGCTGCTTCTGTTTCCGTTGAGCCAGATCACCAACCCGCTGTCGAAGGTCATGGTGCCGGCTCTTTCCAGGCTGAAGGACGAGCCGGATCGCTACCGCAGCGCTTACCTTCGCGTCATGCCGCTGATATTGCTGGTCGCACTTCCAGGTGTTGCCTTCGCCATCGCCATGGCCGACGTGCTGATACCGTTCGTGCTCGGCGAGCAGTGGCGGCAGAGTTCCAGCATCTTCCTGGCGCTCGGTTTTGCCGGGCTGCTGCAGCCGCTCAACAACCCGGCGGGATGGCTTTTCATCAGCCAGGGCCGCTCGGGCGATTTCATGCGCTGGGGCATCATAACAGCCTTGACGTCGGTGCTGGCCTTCCTGATCGGCCTGCCCTATGGCGCGCTGGGCGTGGCGATCGCCTATGCGGTCAGCGAGTATCTCAGAACGCCTTTTCTGTGGCTGTATATCGGAAAGACCGGGCCGCTGCGGGCAAGCCATATGCTTCGCGCGGCAACGCCCTTCGTGCTTGGCGCGCATCTGGCGCTTGCCGCGATCTGGTTCGCCAAGCCGTTGCTGCCGCAACAGCACATCTTCGCGATGGCGAGCGCGGTGGCGCTGTCCTACATGATCACGGTCATGACCGCGCTGGCGTTTGCTTCCGGCCGCGAGGCGTTGCGGGAGGCCCTAAAACTGTTGCCGGCACGGGCGCCTAAGGCAGCGCCAAGCGAGGCAAAGTAACTTGCACGGACATCCATACGAGGACCAGGTCTGATCCCATGCACTATCGATCGATCTCCGACATGAATGACGCGATTGTCAGGAACCTTCACCGGTTGCCGCGCGACATCGACCTGGTGGTCGGGGTCCCGCGAAGCGGCATTCTCGCCGCCACCCTGCTCAGCCTAACGGCGAACATTCCGATGACCGACCTGGACAGTTTCCTAGCCGGAAAGATCTATTCTTCGGGCGTCACCAAACGCCGCGCCGCGCTCGACCGCCAGGCGACCGATATGCGCAAGGTCCTGGTGATCGACGACAGCGTCAGCGGCGGCGCTGCCATGAGAGAGGCGCGCAGCCGGGTAGAGGCCGCCGGCATCAAGGCGGACTTCACCTTTGCCGCGGTGTTCGGCCTGCTGCCCCAACACGAGGAAACCGACATCGTCCTCGAGGTCGTGCCGCATCCAAGGATGTTCCAATGGAACTTCATGCACCACAAATTCCTCGCGCAAAGCTGCGTCGACATTGACGGCGTGCTTTGCCTGGACCCGACCGAAGCAGAAAACGACGACGGCCCCGCCTATGAGAAATTCCTGGGCGAAGCGCTGCCTCTGTTTGGCCCGACCCGCAAGATCGGCTGGCTCGTCACCAGCCGGCTCGAGAAATACCGCGCGCTTACCGAAGCATGGCTGGCAAAGCACGGCATAGAATACGACAAGCTGATCATGCTTGACCTGCCGAGCAAGGCAGAACGGCAACGGCTTGGCGTGCATGGCAGTTTCAAAGCCGATTTCTACCGCAAATCCGATGCCATCCTGTTCATCGAAAGCGAGCACCAGCAGGCCCTCAAGATCGCCGAGCTTTCCGGCAAGCCGGTGCTGTGCGTTGAAACGCATCTGGTAATTTATCCCGACACGCTGTCACTTCCGGCACTTGGACAGGCGGCGCGCAACCTTCCGGGTAGGTTAAGGCAAATCAGTTCGCCTGACGGGCGCAAGACGGCAATCAAGACCGTCGCGCGCACGCTGCTTGGCGAACGCGGTTACGAGACGCTCAAAAGCCGGGTCAAACGACCGGCTTGAACCCGGTTTCGGGACTTAAAGCGCGTCACGCGACGCGCGCTGTAATTTTTTTTATGCGGTCGTTGTCGCAAAACCGCTACGCACCCCCGGGTCAGGCCCGAGGGCATGCTTTTGGGCGACATGCGTTAGGCGGCTTGCCGCGAAGGCTGTTGTGTCGCCCTCTCCAGCATCGAGAAGAAGGTCGCGAATTGACCCGCCGGATCGAGTTCCGGGCGCTCGGAGAATGCACGCGCCGCCGCTGAAAGCCGCCCATATTCCTGGCTGTCGGTCCACAGACGCCTGACCACGGCCACCCAGTCGGCGAGTGGGGCATCGTAATCCAGCACCACGCCACCGGAGCCGATCGCTTCGGGCAGGCCGCCACGACGCGAGCCGACGACTGGAATGCCGCTGCAATGGGCTTCCGACGCCACCCGACCCCAGGCCTCTTCCCATTTGCTGGGAGCCAGCAGGATTTTCGTGCGGCCGTAGACCGTCTTCATGTCGTTGGTCCGGCTCTCCAGGGTGACGTTGCCGACCGGCGCGATCGTCTGCTCGATCCGGGCCCGATGATCATCGTCAAGCTTCCAGCTTTCGACGAACAGGAACGGGATTTCAGAGCAGGCGGCGGCGATGCGCACCGCAAGCTCGAAACCTTTTTCCTCATAGGGGTTGATCAGCGTGACAAACTCGCCTGTCGTCGGCGTGCGGTAGAGCGCGGGATTGATGGTCGGCGGTATAACCGTCGAATCGATATCGAATTTTGCCTTGTAGGTGCGCGCCGTGAACTCGGAATTGGCTATGTAGAGCGCAGAATGCAGCTCGCGCAGATCGCCGCCCAATTCGTGGAACTCGACATTCCTGAGATAGACGACCAGCGGCACGCCTTCGGCCTGCAGCGCCTTGCCGATCGGAACCGACTTGTGGCACTGGACCACGGCGACATCCGGCCTCAGCTTTTCGACGGCGAAACCCGCCGCCTCCCAGGGAAACCAGGCGCGCACGACCGGATAGCCCGGAAAGCTGTCGATGACAGCGCGCTGCCTCAAAAGCTTCATCTTGGCGCGCGCCTTGTAGCCGAAGACGCCCTGGCCGAATAGGGCGGCGAGCACCGAAGCCTCATGCCCGTGCTCGCGCAACTGTTCGGCAAGGTGATGGGTGCTGGACTGGACACCGCCGCTGAACTGGGGCGTGTAACCGTTACCGCCTGCAAAAAGCACTTTCATGGTTTCGGCTCCTTGTCGCATTCTCAAGTTTACGGGCAATGACGCACGCTTATTTACGGATGCTGGCTTGCGACCCGCTTCAAGCATCCTGCTGCGTCTCCAAATTGGCGAACGGATTGGTACAAGGCTGCCATCCGGTGAACCGGACCGGGTCGGCTGGCGAACTGCGCCGGGCGTAGTCGGTCAGCATATGGAACTCGGCAATGACCCAGCGGTCGAAATGCCTCAGGTCCTCTTTTTTCTGTTCGGGCAGAAACCGGCGTGCGGCGCCCAATTTCAGCGCCTCAAGCACAGTGACAGCATCGCCCAGCTTTGTGTTTGGAAATATCCAGGGGTTCCGCTTCTGGAATTCCAGGACGAACTGCTGCAAATGTTCGATGCGCATGTTCAGCCTGCCGAAATATCTTTCGAGCGTGACGCGCACCAGGTCTTCGTCCGAAAGCGAGGAAACGGTGGCGTAGGCGATGCCGGTCGAAGCAACTCCGCCAGCCATGATGGCCAGTGCCGCGCGTCGCGAAACCTTGGTCATCCGGCCATTTCCTTTCCTGCTATCCGGCTCGCCGCCCGCAGGGAGAGGGCTGCCGCCGTCAGGCTCGGGTTGGCGCAGGAACAGCTTGGATATGTGCTTGAGCCGACGACAACCAGGTTCCTGAGCTGATGGTGGATCATGTCCCGATCGACCACCGAATCCGCCGGGCTCGAGCCCATCCGTAACGTGCCCTGGACATGCGACTCGGTGCGCCGGATGCCGCGATCGAAGATCTCTTCGACCGGCAGCGGCGCCAGAAGCGCCGCTAATTTCTCCTTTGCCCGCGCCATGCCCTTGACCGCATAGTCGGATGCTCCCGCGAAACTGACGAAGGCGTTTTCATCCTCGTCGAGAATCACGAGATTTTCCGGGTCGAGCAGGTCTTCGGTAACAATGATGATGGGAAGCGTCTGACGGACACGTCCCTTTTCAGGGCGCATCCCGTGCTGCCAGCGGTTTTCGAAATAGACCAGCGCCGCCGCATGGTCCGATCTGTGAGCGCCGTCATAAAGGCCGAAATTCAAGCCGGTGGTGATGGTGCTTCCGTCGAAATTATCGACACCGTCGAGATAGGCTTCGAAATTCCATCCGTAGGATTCGTGCAGGCCGCGCCCGACGAATTCGCCCGACAGGCCGGACCGCAACATGATCGCCGGGCTCTGGATGGCATTGGCGCCCAGTATGAAAAGATCGCCGCTGACCGAATATTCCTTGCCCTCATGCACGAATGCGACCGAACGGACCGAACCGCCGATATGGTCGAGCCGGCGCACTTCAGCGCCAAGGCAGACGGAAACGTCGGGATGCTCGAAGACGTGCATCAGGCCATTGTTGGCGGTGAATTTGGCATCGACCGGGCATAATCCGCACCGCAAGTTGGCGCAGCAAGAAGACCGTTGCGCGGTCGGCACGCGCGCGCGGGCTGTCGGCATGACAAAATGCTGGTCCGGCTGCGCCGCTTTCATCATCCGGTCCGGCGTCGACATGTGATGCGGTGGCTGGGGAAATGGCCTGGAACGCGGCATCATCGCCGCCATGTCGCGGTCGCCTGAAATCGACATGACGTCCTCTGCATCGCAGTAAAACGGCTCGAGCTCGTCATAGCTGATCGGCCAGTCGTTACCGACGCCGTAGAGGCTTTTCAGCCTGAAGTCGTTCGGGTGAAAGCGCGGCGTCTGGGCGAACCAGCAATTCGTTCCGCCACCCAATCCGATGGTGTAATTCCACGGCTTGTCAGAGTTGGTCTTGTAGGTGGTCTTGTCCTCGATGTCGGTGTTGACGTTCTGCTCGAGCTGCCATTCATGCGTGTTGTGCCCGCCCCATTCCAGAACCAGAATGCGTGCCTTTCGCTGCTTGGCGAACGCATGCAGGAAGAAGGCCGAACCGAAACCGGAACCGACTGCGACAAGATCGAAATGCTCGTTGGCGATCTGTTCCGGCCTGATGCCCAGCACCATCAGAGAAGACCCCTTGTTGACACGAGCGCGTTCATCGAAGCCTTCGCGATCGTCCTTGATGTCCTGGCCACCGGCCTGTCCCGCCTGATCTCACGCCGCCATCCTGCCGATCGAGTGATATTCGATGCCGTAGCGAGCGATGACCTTGGGGTCGTAGAGGTTTCGACCGTCGAAGATGATCGGCGTGGACAGCGCATCCTTGATCGCGTCGAACGACGGTGCCTTAAAATTCTTCCACTCGGTGGCGATCATGAGCGCATCGGCGCCACGCAGCGCTGCCTCCTTGGTCCCGCACAAGAGCAGATCCTCGCGCAGTCCGTAGACGGCCTGGCATTCCTGCATCGCCTCGGGATCGTAAGCCTGCACTTTGGCGCCGGCCTTCCAGAGCGCTTCCATCAAGACCCGAGCCGGCGCCTCACGCATGTCGTCGGTATTGGGCTTGAACGCCAGGCCCCACAGCGCAAAAGTCTTGCCCTTCAGATTGCCGTTGAAATAGCGGTTCACCTTATCGAACAGGACCGATTTCTGTTCGTTGTTGCGTTCCTCGACGGCGCGCAGCAGCTTGGCATCGAATTTGACGCCTTCGGCGGTCTTGATCAGGGCGCGCACGTCCTTGGGGAAGCACGAGCCGCCATAACCGAGGCCCGGATAGATGAAGTGGTAGCCAATGCGCGGATCGCTGCCGATGCCCTTGCGGACCTCCTCGATGTCGGCGCCGAGTTCCTCGGCCAGATTGGCCATTTCGTTCATGAAGCTGATCTTGGTCGCCAGCATGCAATTGGCCGCGTATTTGGTGAACTCGGCGCTGCGCACATCCATCACGATCATCTTCTCGTGGTTGCGGTTGAATGGAGCGTAAAGCTCACGCATCACCGCCTCGGTGTCCTCGCTGCCGGTGCCAACGATAATGCGGTCGGGCTTCATGCAGTCGGCCACCGCGGAGCCTTCCTTGAGGAATTCCGGATTGGAGGCGACGTCGAAAGTAAGATCCTCGCGGCCCCGCGCCTTCAGCGTCACGGCGATCCTGGCCTTAATCTTTTCGCAGGTGCCGACCGGCACGGTCGACTTGCCGACAACGATCTTGGGCGCATCCATCTCCCGGCCGATCGCCTCGGCAACGGCCAGCACATATTTGAGGTCGGCCGAACCATCCTCGCCCGGAGGCGTGCCTACAGCGATCATCTGGATCTGGCCATGCTTGACGGCGGCCGCGGCGTCGGTGGTGAACTTGATGCGGCCGGCCGCATGGTTCTCCTTGACGAGGTTTTCGAGCCCGGGCTCGAAAATCGGAATGAGGCCCTGATTGAGCCGCTCCACCTTTTTCACGTCGATGTCGACGCATAATACCTGATGGCCGACTTCGGCAAGCACCGCCGCTTGCACCAGACCGACATAGCCGATTCCAAAGACCGTCAAATTCATTTGATTTCATTCCTGTTCAAGACTTCGGAGCGCTTTCGGCCCGGCCGGTTCAGATTGGTCTTTATTTAATGCTGCATGCCAGCGATTCCGGAAACTGGCATGGCTGGCCGAGCGCCGTGAATGCGATGCGATCCACTTGCAAGGTAAGCTTGCGACCCGGATCCGAAAACGGCCCCAGCCATTCCTTCATCGTGTCGCTGCCCCAGAGGCTAAAAAATATCTTTTGCGCATGGCTGGGCAGCTTTGCCGGATCGGTGATCGTGTTCACCAGCTCGCCATTGACGTACCAGCGCAGCCGGTCCTTCTCCCAGACGAAGGCGTAATCGTTAAAAGCCTTGTCGGTGCCGCCAGCTACATCCACCACTTTCTCGTTATTGCCCTTGCCGGCGATGTAGGCGTTGACCTGCACTTTGGAGGTGTCCTTGGTCAGCACCTCGAAGTCGATTTCATCCCACGGCTGCTTATCGGTGGGGCCGATGTAGGTGAAGAAGGAGGCGTTGATGCCAGAGCCCGAATCGGTTTTCATCCGCGCCTCATAGGTGCCATAGCCGAAGCGCTGCTTGGATTGGACCTCGCCGCAGGCAAAGTCGCGATCCTTCATTTTCTGCTTTTCGAAACCGAGCGTCAGCATGCCATTGGAAAGCTTGACCTGCTTTTTGGACCAGATGCAGTTCTGATACTTGCCGTTCGCCCAGCCGTCGGCAATGTACCAACGCGCCCGGTCGAAGCTGGTGAAATCATCGACGAACGATGGCGCAGTCGGGATGTCCTGCGAACGGGAAGGGGTCGGGCCCGCAACCAGGCTGCCGAGTGCGACCAGCAGAAACGCTCCGCCCGAACATAGCTGCCTCAGTTTCCCTTGCCTCATCATGTGCGTGAACGGCCGGTCGCCGGTTGCTCGGGTGGACGTGCTTTTCGAATCCGCGTTCATACCAAACTCACCTTGTGCTGTGCGCCCCCCCAACCCAAATCGATGTTCAAAACCATGACGAAACGAGCTGATCTTGACCTTCTGCCGGTAGCTTCCCCGGTTGCCTGCTTCTTGCCCAGTGGCGCCACCCAGGCTCTTTGAAATTTCACCCCGCGTCGGCGGCCGGGTTGGCGAAATCGGCCTTGTTGGCCGAGCCAGGTTGGGCGCTTTCGTCGAAGATAGCATCCAGCGAATGCCGGAGACCCTTCATCAATTCGTTCTGGCGGGCGAGCGCCGCGATGCGCCGCTCGTAATTCAGGATCGACTTCGTCAGTTCGCTGACCTCGGAGGATCTACTGGAGGAGGCCGCGCCATTTTCGATCGCCTCGACCAGGAAGGCGGCGTTGGTGGCCTTTGTCCGGTAGCGATTCTCAAGCCCGTTTTTCTCCGCCTCGATCTCGGCTGCGATCTGGTCAAGCAGCTTTGCCAGGCGGTCAAGGCGCGAGATATCGGTCTGCCTGTCTCGAGCCGGATCCCTTGATCTGAAGCCAAATATGGAGGCCATGCGCTCAGTTTCCTGTCATAGCTGGCCTAAGCTGTCCCTTGTGCCCGGCCGGGCCAAAAAAAGTTCTTGTCGCATCGTCCAGCTCCTCTCACAGGCGGACATTTTCGGCCGATTCAAACAGCCAATCAAAATTGCTGCACCGCAACATACATGCCATTCCCAAAGCGAGTAGGCAACCACCTAGTGCGGCGAATCGGAAATTCGCATCGTTTTAAGGCAGGGTAAGGACCTGTTGACATGATCGGTGTGGCGCGCCGGCGGACCAGCTCAAGCCTCGCCGACCGGGCTGGTTGCGGCCATGAGAAAGCGCCGCGACGGCACAGGCTGTTTCGAGCCAAAGCCGGCGCGGCGAAACAGCGCATCCAGCTTGTCGGCGGCCACGCCGCGAACGATGGGGATGAGATTGGATTGGCTGGCCAGGGCGTAGGCCGCAGCCGCTGTCAGCCCTCTCTCGTTCTTCACGTCGAGGAAGTTTCGCAACCGATATTTGTCGCGCACCTGCCGTTCGTGCTTTCTGAGCACGGCCTTGGAGCCTTCCGGCAAACTGTCGATCGCCAGCAGCGCCAGATCCGCGTCGGCCAGACGCTTGAGATCCTGCGTCCTGTGCTGGCCGCTCAGCGAATCCGCGCGAACGATCGCTCCGTAGCCGCAGGACCTGATGACCTTGAAGCGCGCCCCGCAAGCAACTGCGCGCGCGTAGAGTTCATAGTCTTCGCCCAGCCGCAGGTTTTCGTCATAGCGCAGCCCATGCCGGTCCAGAAAAGCGCGGCTGATCACCGGCTTGAGGAAACCCAACTCACCTCTCTGCACACGACGACTGGAGATGTTGCCTTCGATGAAGCGCTCGAAATCGAGAAATTCCGGATCGGCCGCAAACCGCGGAGCGGTGATTTTCGAAACGTCGGTCGCCGCATCGTCCCTGATCATCATGATGTTGTCGGCAGCGAAATCCCAATCGGCGCTGGCGAACAACTCGCGAAATCTGCCCTCGAGAAAAAAATCGTCGGCGTCCAGAATGCTGATGAACGGCGATTTGGAGCTGGCGATCGCGGCGTTGCGGGCCAAGGAAGGACCGCCGTTGACGTCGAGCCGGATGACGGAAAGCCTGCCGCTGCCATCGTCGGCCGCCCGAACGACTTTCGCGGTATCGTCAGTGGAGGCGTCATCGACGACGACGACTTCGGCCACCTCCGGCTCGCGCAAGGCCGATGCGATGGCAACCGCAATTGTCCGCGCCGCGTTGCGAGCAGCAATGATCACGCAGACTTCCGGTTCTGTCATCAATTCGCCTCTCGACTGCACAGGTAGCTCCGAATTTTCTCCCCCAATGCAGCTCTCGTTCTCACTGACTGCGCGGCTGTACGAAACATCAGCCGGCGCTTATGCTGCGAGTGCGAAGCATCGTGAAAATCACACGCTCCGTCCAGTCTTTCCTTTCGGGGTCGTCATGGCGCAAATCGACGGGCGGTGAAATGCCAGCGGATAGGCGGGCCGCTTCGCACACCGTCCCTGCGCATTCTGGATGGGGTCAGCGCACTCGAATCGCTGATCACCAGGTCGATCGACAGGGTTTAGGCAGTGGTGGCCGAGTCAGAGGATCCGAGGCTGAAGGGGAAATCACAAGTCGGTTGCCCAGGATGCTGTCGGGCGAGCAGTGCGCCAGGGACCCCGACGCTACCTGCCGTCAGGTCAGTGGAGGCTTCTCCTGGCACTGAACTTCTCGCCATCGGCCGCTTCGGTCGAACTCAGCCTTCGTTCGACGTCGCGAATCTTGTCAGCCGACGTCGGGGTATTTCTGGCAACCATGGCGAAAACGAGCAGAAAGTAGCCCAATTGAATGACAATGGCGCAGGCTATAGCGCGAAGTAGCGTTGCGCCTAGCGAAGCGCCGTCGAGATAAGACCAGGCGACCACGATCGCCAGCGCGAAAATCATGCCGATAATGAATTTTGGTAGCGACATACCCGACAGCCCGTCAACCTGCTCGGGCAAAAATCGATGATTGACCATCCCGAGCCTCCCTTCGCCATGCGAGTTGGTTGAGGCCACCCGCTTTTTTTTGGCCGGTTGCTTCCAGCCTTCCCACGCTGTCCATACTCTGACAGAAACAATTTGCAACTCTATTAAGGTGTGCAATAGCGGGCAAGGCCAGCCGCAAATTATTTTGCATAAGTTCGGGGGATCGACTCTGCCATGTTGCGACGCACACCCCGGTATCACGACCAATCACCCGGTCTGGACTCACTTCAGTAAGAACAACAATATTAACCAGTATTTTACTATAACAGCGCGCTATATTTTACAAAGCTACAGCGCGATATTTCTCAAGCACGCGGCACAAAGAGCGATGCGCCCAAAATCAGCCTCAAAAAGGCACTAAATTTTTCAAGGTTGCCCATAATTTGTCATGAACGCGCCATAAAAGGCCAAAATTTGCGCAGGATCGGTTTATTATTTAACCAATGCATGACGCGATTATTTCAGGCGCTCAACGAATTGTGTGTTGCGATGCAGCATTTTTTTGATATCGTGCGGCAAACCATCCGTTCAACGTATGGAGTTTACGCATGAGGGACGTAGCCAAGCCGGCCGACGCGAATTTTCCGCAGGCCGGTATCGACTTTCCACCAATCGGCGGCCTGCTTAAACGCAGCTTCGATATCGCCGGTTCACTGATTGGCCTGGTTGCTCTCAGTCCGCTGTTTGTGATGGTCGCGCTGCTTGTCAAGTTTTCCGACGGCGGCCCGATTTTCTACGGTCACAGCCGGATCGGGCGGGGAGGACGGATTTTCCCGTGCCTCAAGTTTCGGACTATGGTACAGAAAGGCGAACAGGTGCTGGCGGCATACCTTGCCGCCAACCCGGAGGCCAAGGCCGAATGGATAGCCACCCGCAAGCTCAAGAACGATCCACGCGTCACGCGTGTCGGGGCCGTGCTGAGGAAGCTCAGCCTCGATGAACTGCCGCAGATCATCAATATCCTTCAGGGTGACATGAGCCTTGTCGGTCCTCGCCCGGTGGTGCGCGACGAGCTCGAAATCTATGGCAGTTCGGCCGTCTATTACCTGAAATCGCGCCCTGGCCTGACCGGGCTCTGGCAGGTCAGCGGCCGCAATGACGTTTCCTATGACAGCCGCGTCGCATTCGATCGCCACTATGTCGAGAACTGGTCGCTGTTCGAGGACATTCGCATTATCATCAAGACCGTGCCTGCCGTCTGGATGTCGCGGGGCTGCTATTGACGGGCCGGGAGCCGGTTGTGTGCGGAGGAGTGACTGTCCAGACGCCAAGCATTCTGCAGCAAGCTTCATCGGGCCGGGCTAAAGCGAATCGGAAAACGTACAGTTGAAAACAAACATCTTCGACATCTCCTGGGCCGGCACGGTTAGCAATCGCATGCGACGGATGCGGCTTAAGACCACTTGCCTCGCGCTGGCGCTCGCCGTTCCCCAACTCGCCGCGGCCGACGAGTACCGGCTTGGATCCCAGGACAAGCTGACCATCCGCGTGGCCGAATGGCAGACCGTTGAAGGCACGTTCCGCGACTGGACGGCCGTCAACGGAGAATACACGGTCGGCCCGTCTGGAACATTGTCCGTGCCGTTCGCCGGCGAAATGCCGGCATCCGGCAAGACCACATCCGAGATCGCGGCAGCGATCAGCCAGGCGCTCCAGCGCAAGCTCGCTCTGGCCGACCGGCCGGAAGCCTCCGTCGAAATGGCGCAGTACAGGCCGTTCTACATTTCCGGGGAGGTCCAGACGCCGGGCCAGTATCCCTACGTGCCCGGCCTGACCGTCCTGAGGGCGATGACCATCGCCGGCGGCGTCCGGCGGGCCCCCGAAGGACAGCGGTACGCCCGCGACATAATCAACGCCAAGGGCGAGTTTGACGTTCTCCAGGACCAACGGGTCCGACTGATCGTTCGGCGCGCGCGCATCGAAGCGCAGATTGCCGACAAGCCGACATTCGACGTGCCGAAGGAGGTGGCCGAGGATCCGAAGCTGGCAAGCATCGTTGCCGACGAGATGGCGATCCTGACGGCCGATCAAAAGAATCTCAAACTGCGCCTTCAGGCGCTCGACGATTTGAAGAAGCTATTGCAGAGCGAGATCGATTCGCTGCAGAAAAAGATCGTCAACCAGCAGCGGCAGGTCGACCTGGCAAAGGAACAGCTCAGCGGCATCGGTTCGCTTGCGCAAAAGGGCCTTGTCGTCAACACTCGGGTTCTGACTTCGCAGCAAACGATCGCCGACCTGGAAGGAAAAATCTTGGATTACGAAACGGCTATCCTCACCGCCAGGCAGTCGATCAGCAAGGCCGACCAGGACGCCATCGACCTGGAGAACACCCAGAATGCGGATCTCGCCACCGGCCGGCAACAGGCAGAAGCCGATCTCAGCGAAACAATGCTCAAGATGAACATGCACACCGGCCTGATGGCCGAAGCCATGTCGGGGAGCCCGGCGCTACAACGCTATCGCGACGGCGAAGAGCCAACGATGTCGTTTGGCCTGGTTCGGGTTGTCGACGGCAAGACCAGCGAAATCGCTGCCAGCGAAGATACGCCCGTGCTGCCTGGGGACGTGATCAAGGTGAAGCTGGTGCCAATGGCAAGCCAGTAGGCATTGGAGCGATCGGCCGATCCGACCGCGCCGTACAGATTCGATCTGCAAGGAGTTCGACCCGGACGAGTTCGACCTTGAACTCGTCGACACTGTGCTCGCCGCCCCGACAAGCTGGCCTACCGCCAACTCGGGACGTGAGTAATTGCAGCGCAAGGAGATGTTGTGCTTTAGTTGCAACTTAAATCCGAGGAGGACTTCGTCATGCACAGTGAAAGGGACGAAATCGTCAGTCGAGAAAGAGAATTTCACAATCTCAGATTCAGTCAGGAGGAGGATCCAAGAGGAAGCCTGGACAAGTGGTATCGAACAATTCGTCACGGCGCTGAACGTCAAGACGAGCAGATAAAACGGCTTTCGAAAAACGCAGACGTGCTCGAGTACGGTTGCTCCGATGGGGGGTGGTCTCTGCATTCCCTGCACCTGCCCGATCTTTGCCGATCTCTGACGGGGATCGATATTTCGGATGTAGCAGTAAACAAGGCGAACGAACGGGCGAGCACGCTTGGAAGCACGAACGCTACATTCCTGGCGATGAATGCGGAAGCCATGTCGTTCGAGGACAACAAGTTCGACCTGGTGTATGGACGCGGGATCATCCATCACCTGGACCTGGACCGGTGTTTTTCCGATGTGGTCCGTGTCCTGAAGCCGAACGGCGTGGCGTCCTTCTACGAGCCGATGGGACACAATCCGCTCCTGAATGCCTACAGAAATCGGACACCCCTCATCCGCACCGCTGATGAACATCCCTTGCTAATTTCGGACTTCGCTTTGGCCCGCCGCTATTTCAGCAATGTCCAGGTGGACTATTTCGGCCTGTGCTCCGTAGGAAGCGCGCTGATGCCGCGAACCATCTCGGAGACCGTCTACAAAGTTGGCAAAGCTGTCGATTCAGTACTTTTGACGCTTCCCTTTGTGAAGCGGTTCGCATGGTATGCGCTCCTGACCCTCAGGGCCTGATCAATAGGCAGCAAACCCAACTCGGGCGAGGCTCGCCTGCTGCCTGTGAGATGAAATGATGCTTGGCCTTGGCGCTGTCAGGCGGCGTTTTTGTGCGCGGCACCAAAAATCAAGGTAATATTTTAGCCCTTTGCTTAGCGCCCCGCGGTTTCTGGTTCCGCGAGGTCGGCCGCGGTCCATCTGGGACGGGCGACATGCACCCTGACCAGCCTGAAGTAGCTGTAATACAGGAGGAAGGAGCCCATGATGTAGGGGTTGAAGGTGTCGATCTCAACGAAGGACCGGATGAGCAGAAGCACCATCACGCCGCCAAGAATCACCGACTCGGCTTGCCATGTCCTGAATATCAGGGCCGATATATGGCCCCATAGCGTGCGCACGATGATCAGCGAAATCATCGTCGCCCCGACATAACCTAGCTCGACGAGGGCTTCGATATAGGTGTTGTGGAAGTGGAAGCCGCTTCGGGTGGTGATGTAGAATTCGTTCCAAAGCCGCTCGGCCTCGGCGAACCCCTGCACCCAATAGGCCGCGTAGCCGACGCCGAGGACTGGCGCCTGCTGCGCCGCTTCCCAGCCCTGCTCCCAGAGATAGGTCCGTCCGGTGAGGGTGGAATCCTTTCCGAAGGCGCCAAGGACGAAATCCAGAAGTCCTGCAAAGGCAACCGCGGTGACCACGACCAGCCCGCATGCGCCGACCACGAAAATCACCCGTCGGTAGCGGAGTGGAAGCTTCTTGGCCATGGCAAGCAGAGCCACCAGAGCGAGAACTGCCGGTATCGAAGCCGTCGAGGTGGCGGAATGCGCCATGATCAGAAGATAGGCCGATAGGACGAAGATGGGCGCCGTCAGGATAAAGCTTATCCGGCCGCGCCTGAGAAAGACCAGGAAGACAATGCAAAAATAGATGCCAAGGGAGGCGACAAAGCCGAGCTGGTTCTTGGAGCTGAATGCGCCGACGAAATTGTACGTCCCGTCGAGCATATCATAGGAATATCCCCCGACCTTGAGCGAATAGAGCAGGACGACAAAAATCCCGATCAGTGAGCCTATCGTCAACGTCCGGACGCTGACGGTGCGCGCAGCGATGTAGGCGCAGGCGATATGGGAGCAATACTGGATTGACGTCCTCAACGTGATGCCGGGGGCATCCGACCAGAACACCGAGAGGCAGACATAGAATGCAAACGCCAACGGCAGCCACGCGCTGGAGGCATGCCGCAACAGCCGCCGGTAGTCTACCAGAACCAGGGGAAGCCAGACCGCATAATAGGCCAGGATCAGGATCGGGCCGAAAACCGAGGAGTAGGAGAACGCCCAAATGGAGATGGCAACAGCAAATGCGCCGTAGACCGTGCTCTTCTCCGGGTCGACCAACAGAGATTTTGGAATCTTCATCTCGGTAGCGAATTCCCGTCCATGCAGTTCAATGCCGATTCGCCGCCGCGCCATGCGCGAACGCTTCTATTGTGCACTGCAATATAACCCATCCCCCGCAGCGTGTCACCCAAATCAGGCAAAAACAGTCCTAAGGCGCCCCGGGACGGCGGCAAAAGGCCACGACAGGCGGTGCGTGCGGCAAGAAGCCGAACATCCCGGCGCAGGGCTGAGCATCGCCTTCGGCGCCGTCAAAAACCATCGCCGCCGCATTTAACGAGAGGCTCGGCATCACCACCGCGCGGAACTGTTTTTGCAGTTCTTTTCAGCACCGGACCGAAAAATGGCAGTCGGCATTCGTTGCATCCGTTGCAATGAATGAGGCCCTCCGCGTACGCTATCTCGGGGGCAACCAGACGATGGCCACACCAACAACTGGCAGGCCCTGGTCGTCCCCGGTCTGCTGGGTTGGAGCAAACGGATGGACAAACCTCGAATCTTCCTGGGCTCCTCGGGGAAGCAGAAAAAACTGCTGCAGGCGCTGACACGCGGTCTTGGAGAGATCGCGCATGTGGAACCCTGGACGACGTCCTTCAATCCGGGGACAACCACCCTGGGGCGCCTCCTCGAGCTTACGCGTGAGGTCGACTTCGCCGCTTTCGTCTTCGCCCAGGACGACTGGACGAGTGTAAGCCTGCCAGCATCATCTGCTTCTGTATCCGCTCAAGCTTCTCCGCGAGACAATGTCGTCTTCGAAGCCGGCCTTTTTGGCGGAGTCCTTGGAATGCGCCGAACGTTTATCCTTCATGCCAACGGTTCCAAGCTTCCAAGCGATCTCCTGGGCCTGACATCCGTGAGGTATGGCGAAGCGGCGACCGCCGCGGAGATGAGAGCGGTCAACCAAAAGCTGCGAAAAGCTATTGAAAATGAAGGCCGCGTCGCCCGAATAGAGGGCCTTTGGTGGCAGTTTTCCCTGTCGGAGCGGACCGTAAAGGAACCTTCCGCCGTGAGCCTCCTGCGTATCTCGCGAGACCGCGATGGTGCGCTGGAGTTGGCCGGCCGCTCATGGCAAGAGAATGGCAGCCTGTCAGCCAGATACTGGAGCGAGGCGGTAAAGGAGAGAAAGGAGCCTGCCGGCATCTTCTACTTTTGGAATGGAGAACGGCCCTTGGATGCGAACGCGTCGCAGTTGTACGGGACGGGAGAGATCCGGCTGGAGTCCGCCGATCGCGCGTCCGGGTACTTTACCACACGCGCCGACACACAGCCAAAACTGAACGCGCGCACCTCAGGCGTCTACTTGCGCGCCGAACCGGAGGACTTGAGCATCCTGGACGGGCGCGACAACCAGCGACGGGTGGAGTTGATCGCGGAGCGGCTGAGCCATTGGAAGTCGATCAAGAACGTTTGAACTGTGCGCGTGGAAGTCGCCTTGCAGCGACGGCAGCATCGAATGGACAGGTCGTATAGCCAAGAGCGGCTCTCAACCGCCTGCTTCTGGCCCGCCATGAACCTGTTCGAGGCTCCAGTCCCCGGCTTGAACTTCTCCGCTGTTGACTTCACATTCGCCGCCGGCGGTGTCGCCAGCGCCCGTCGGGGCGGGCAAATGAGGGAGACCATATGCCAATGCGTTTTGCGGGACGGTTTGCCGGACGATCGGCCGTGGTCACCGGTGGCGCCTCAGGCATCGGCCTGGCCGTCGCGCAACGAATCGTTGAAGAGGGCGGGCGCGTTTGCGTCTGGGATCGCAACTCCACCCAGATCGAGCAGGCCAAGGCTGTCATCGCCGACTTGCACGGCGTGACCGTCGACGTCGCCGATCCTGTAGCGGTCGCACAGGCCGCCCGGCAGACGATCGAAGCCCTTGGCGCGGTCGATATCCTGGTCACCAGCGCGGCCATCACCGGACCGAACATGACGACCTGGGACTATTCGGTGGAGGATTGGCATCGGGTCATCGACATCAACATCAACGGCGTCTTCTACTGCAACAAGGCGCTGGTTCCGCACATGCTCGAGCGCAATTACGGCAGGATCGTCAACATCGCTTCGATCGCCGGCAAGGAGGGAAACCCGAATGCCTCTGCCTACAGCACCTCCAAGGCGGCGGTGATCGGCCTGACCAAGTCGCTGGGCAAGGAACTGGCGAAGACCAAGGTGACGGTGAACTGCGTCACGCCGGCAGCGGTGCGCACCGCGATCTTCCAGCAGATGAGCCAGCAGCACATCGATTTCATGCTGTCGAAAATACCAATGGCGCGGTTTGGCGAGGTCGAGGAGGTGGCGGCGCTGATCTCGTGGATCGCTTCCGAGGAATGTTCCTTTACGACGGCTGCCGTTTTCGACGTTTCCGGCGGCCGGGCGACCTATTGAAGCAACTGGAACGATTTGCAACCACGGACGCCAGACTGGAGTTCCCGTCGTTTGCTTAGGATCGAACCTCCACAGTCCGACGAAGAACTGCTCGACCGCTTCCAGCGCGCCGCCTTCGGCTATTTTCTGGAAACCGTGAATGCGGAAACCGGACTGGTTGCCGACACGTCGCGGCCAAATTGGCCGGCAAGCATCGCGGTCGTCGGCTTCGCCCTGTCCTGCTATCCGGTCGGGGTCGAGCGCGGCTGGATAGCACGAGACGCAGCCGTGAACCTGACGCTTGCCGCACTGCGTTTCTTCTGGAACAGCCGGCAAGGCGATGGCGACGACGTCACCGGCCACAAAGGCTTTTACTACCATTTCCTCGACATGCGGACCGGCCTGCGCGCCTGGCGATGCGAGTTGTCAGTGGTTGACACGGCGCTGCTGATGGCCGGCGTGCTCACGGCTGGCGCCTATTTCTCAGGCGACACTGACGACGAAACCGAAATCCGCGAGCTGGCGGAAATGCTCTACCGACGCGTCGACTGGCGATGGATTCAAGGCAGCAGACCGATCTTGCGACAGGGCTGGAAGCCGAAGAGCGGTTTTCTGCGTTATGGCTGGGAAGGCTACAACGAAGCGACGATCCTTTACGTCCTGGCAATGGCCGCCCCCGACAAACCCGCCTCGGACGACAGCTATGCCGGCTGGACGGCGACATATCAGTGGGAAAACATCTACGGCTACGACGTGCTCTATGGCGGCCCGCTGTTCATGCACCAATTCTCGCATGCCTGGATCGACTTCGATGGCATCCGGGATGCGTTCATGCGGGACAAGAACTCGGACTATTTCGAAAACAGCCGCCGCGCGACCTACCTTCACCGGGCCTATGCGCGGCACAACCCCTCTGGCTATGACGGCTACGGCGAAGCACTTTGGGGACTTTCGGCGGGTGACGGACCCGGCAAATTCCGCGCGCGGATCGATCGGCGGCCGCGCAAATTTTCCGGCTATGCGGCGCGTGGCGCACCGTTCGGCCCCGATGACGGAACGATTGCGCCGTGGTCGTATCTCGCATCGCTGCCCTTCGCACCGGAAATCTGCCTGCCTGCGCTGCGCCACCTCAGAGAACGCCACCCTGAGGTGGTCGACGGTTTCAGGATGCCGAGCGGCTTCAACCCGACGCTGGCGAACCGGCGGAAGTTCGGGCCGAGCGGCTGGATATCGGATGCGCACTATGGACTGGACCAAGGCATCGCCGTGCTGATGATTGAAAACCACCGCTCGCGGCTGATCTGGGAGCTGATGCGGTCGAGCCCGCATATCCGTCGCGGCCTGTGCAAGGCCGGGTTCTCCGGCGGCTGGCTGTCGCAGCCGGCGAGCCCTTCTCGCAAGGACCCTGCTGAATGACGGCTAAAACGCGCCGCGTTTGACCGGCCTCCTGCGACGCGCTTTAGGTTGCTGTTTCATGCATGTGCGCGACATGCATTAGCGCCCAGTGGTCGCTGTCGTTTCCCGGCAACTCGCGCCCGCCGGGAAGGCCGTTCGATTTCGTCTGGCTTGATTTACTTAGCCGGCGAACGTGTAGGCGGTCTTTACCGTAGTGTAGAATTCCGCTGCGTAGCGGCCTTGCTCGCGCGGGCCGTAGCTCGATCCCTTGCGTCCGCCGAAAGGCACGTGGAAGTCAACGCCCGCCGTCGGCAGATTGACCATCACCATGCCGGCCTCCGAGTTGCGCTTGAAATGCGTGGCGTGCTTGAGGCTCGAGGTGCAGATGCCCGACGTCAGCCCGAACGGCGTGTCGTTGGCCATCGCCAAGGCCTCGTCATAGTCCTTGACGCGGATGACGTTGGCGACCGGCCCAAAAATCTCCTCGCGTGAAATGCGCATGGCGTTGGTGGCTTGCGTGAACAGCGCCGGTTGCAGGTAGAAGCCGCGGGTTTCGCGATCGAGCCGCTCGCCGCCGAAGGCGAGATCGGCGCCTTCCTGGCGGCCGATGGCGATATAGTCTTCGTCCTGTTTCAACTGGCTCTGGTCGACGACGGGTCCGATCTGGGTTTTCGCATCGAGGGCGTCGCCGACGACCAGCTTGGCGAGGCGATCCTTCATCGCATCGACGAAGCGGTCATGGATGCCGTTCGTCACGACCAGGCGGGACGACGCCGTGCAGCGCTGGCCGGTCGAGAAATATGCGCCATTGATCGCGCAGTCGACGGCGACGGCAAGGTCTGCATCGTCGAGCACGACGAGCGGGTTCTTGCCGCCCATTTCGAGCTGGTACTTGCGCATGTGCTCGACGCTGGCGGCAGCCACGCGCTTGCCGGTGCCGACCGAGCCGGTGAAGGTGATGGCATTGAGGTCAGGGCTGTCGAGCATGGCCTGGCCGACTACCGAACCCTTGCCCATGACGAGATTGAGCACACCCTTAGGCAGGCCGGCGCGGTGCAATATGTCGACAATGGTCCAGGCGCTCTCCGGAACCAGCTCGGCCGGCTTGAAGACGATGGTGTTGCCGTAGGCCAGGGCAGGAGCGATCTTCCACGCCGGGATGGCGATCGGGAAATTCCACGGTGTGATGATGCCGACGACGCCGACCGCTTCGCGTGTGATCTCGACACCGACGCCGGGCCGCACGCTTGGAACCAGCTCGCCCGACAGGCGCAGCGTCTCACCAGCAAAGAAATCGAATATCTGGGCGGCCCGCACGGTTTCGCCAATTCCCTCGACCAGCGTCTTGCCCTCCTCGCGCGCCAACGCCCGGCCGATTTCATCTTTCCGCGCGGTGATCTCGTCCGACGCCTTCCTCAGCACCGCATGGCGTGCAAGCAAGCCCGATCGGGACCACGCAGGAAATGCCGCTTTCGCCGCCGCGATGGCCTGCCGCGCCTGCTCGGCGTCGCCCGACGCATATTCGCCGACCACGTCGTCGAGATTGGAAGGGTTGATGTTGCGGGAGCCGGCATCGCCCACCCACTCGCCATCGATGAGGTTCTTTCGAAACGGGATCATGTCGCTGTCTTCCTTGTCCTTCGATTGCCGTCTATCTGGACCACCAGCCGCCACACCGCAAGGCCGCCAGCGGCAAAGTTCTGCTCCTCGACAGGCATGTGCTAAGCAGATTTCGGAAAAGTGTTCGATGGTTTTCCGATAAAAACCTGCGACAAACACAAACCCGGCAGGCGAAGCCCGGCAAGCCTGCTTGGGTGTCGAGGTGGTAAACCATGATTCTAGTGCGGCGCGACGCGGATCGCGCCAGGAGGAGGCTGCCATGTCCGACAGCGCGTTGCCCCTGGTGATCAGCGCGCCCGAGCCACGCACGCTCGACCTGATTTTCACGCCCGAGGCACTGGCGAGATTCCGCGCCAGATACCGTATCGTCGAAACGTCGCCAGAAGGCGTCGCGGCCCTGCCACACGATGTGCTCGCGGAGGCGCGCTACATCGTCGGCCAGCCGCCGATCGCGCCGGAGACGCTGGAAAGGTTGACAGTGCTGCGTTGTGTCTTCAATGTCGAGAGCAACCTCATCAACAACATGCCGTATGAAACGCTGTTTTCGCGCGGCATCCATGTCGTCACCACCGGCATGGTGTTTGCCGAGCCGGTGGCCGAGCTCGGTCTTGCCATGGCGCTCAACCTCGCCCGCGACATCGTCGACGCCGATCTTGCGTTTCGTCAGGGCAAGGAGCTGTGGGGCGGCGAGGGTAACCGGGCGGCGCGGCTTCTCTCCGGCGCGGATGTCGGTATCATCGGCTTCGGCGATCTCGGCCGTGCGCTCAACCGGCTGCTGTCGGGCTTTCGCACGCGGACCAAGGTCTTCGATCCGTGGCTGCCGCCCTCGATCCTGATCGAGAACGGCGTCGAGCCGGCTTCCCTCGACACGGTTTTGTCGAGTAGCGATTTCGTCTTCGTCGTCGCTTCGGTGACCAGCGAAAACCAGGGTTTTCTCGGCACTGAAGCCTTTGCCAGGATGCGCAAAGGAGCCGCCTTCATCCTGCTCAGCCGCGCCGGCGTGGTCGATTTTCCGGCGCTGATGGATGCAGTTCGCAGCGGTCACATCGTCGCCGCCAGCGATGTGTTTCCGCAAGAGCCGCTGGCGCAGGATCATCCTGTCCGCACGCTGCCCGGCTTCCTGCGCTCCGCCCACCGGGCCGGCGCGCTCGACATCGCTTTCAAGCGCATGGGCGACATGGTGCTGGAAGACATGGACCTGATCGACCGCGGCCTGCCGCCAATGCGTTCGAAGCGGGCCGAACGCGAGACCGTTTCGCGCATGCGCTCGAAGCCGGTCGACAAGAACTGAGCCGTCAGGCCCAGCGGCTGCGAGTTTCTCAGATGGTGAACGACCAGAACAGGCAGGCGAGCATCGCTGCGGCGAAGACGACAAAGAACAGGCTTCTCAGCAGGATATTGCGGCGCAGTTCGTTCATGAAGAGATGGCAGCCGACGACGGCCACGACAAACAGGAACCGCCAATTCAGCAGTGCCGGCAGGACATTGCTTCGATCGAAAGCCCATCTGGCGGCGAGGCCGCCAATGATGGCCGCGAACAACACGATGACTGTCCAGAAGATCGCATCCGCGGCATGTGTCAGGACGATGCCGGCGACCCTGATCGGCAGGATCATCATCAGCAGCGCGCTGAAGAAGTACACGCCCGCGAGCGGGATAAACGTCCCGGCATCGGCGACGTCGTCCAGGCGTTCTGCGCCAATCGCACCAAAGGGATAGCCATGCCTGGCCACCGCCAGGCTGAGTGCCATCAGCAAAGCCGTCAATACGGCCACCAATGCGAATGAAGTGAGGGCTTTGCTCATAATGGTCCTGCTCGGAACGAATCGGATAAGGACGTTGGTAGCCCACGGTTTGTAAATTGCTGGTAAGCGTCGCGGCGCGCTTTGGACGCCCTCACTCCGCCGCGTGAAGGCGCCGCGCCTCGATGATGGTCCTGATCTCGGCGCGGCAGGAGCCGCAATTGGTGCCGGCATGCAAAGTGGCGCCGATCGCTTCGACGCTTACGCAGCCTCCGCGCACCGCTTCGGCGATCTGATTGGCGCCGACCCCGAAACAGGAGCAGACGATGGCGCCGCGATCGACGCTGTTGCCGCCCGGCCGCCCCGCCACGATCGCCAGTCGCCCGCGCCGATCGGCATGGTCCGCGCTCAACTGCTCGACCGCCCAGCCGCGCGACACCGCGACCGGCCTGGGCGCAAGATAGAGCGCGCCAGTCAGCCGGCTGCCGGCAAAGCGGGCGAAGCGATAGTGCCCGCCGGCGACATCATGATAGGCGAGCGTCTCGCCTGGCGCGTCCGCCCCGAAAAGCGAGGCCGCGAAACCCGGCCAGTCCCGGTCGGCTTCCAGCGCAAGCTCGAGACGCCAGCCGGCGGCGCAGCGGGCGAGGCTCCAATAGTCGGCGTCGATCGAGGCTGGCCGTTCGGCAAGCACCGCGAAGCCGAACGCGACGGCAGCGAAGCGTTCCACCCGGGCGGCAACATTCTTCGAGGCCGGCTGTCCTGAAATCGGATCGGTGATGGGCGCCACCAGCGCATCGACACGAGCCCGCGCGGAAAACTGGTCCGTCCAATGCATCGGCACGAAGACCGAGCCTGGCCGCTGCCGCGCCGTCACCAGCGCACGAAGCAGCACCTCGCCATGCTCGGTTGAGACGCGGACGATGTCGGCATCGCCAATGCCGAAGTGCTGCGCGTCCGCCGGGTGGATTTCGGCGAACGGCTCGGCCAGGTGCTGCGACAGCCGCTGGCTTTTTCCCGTCCGCGTCATGGTGTGCCAGTGGTCGCGAACCCGCCCGGTGTTGAGCACCAGCGGGAATTTTTCGTTCGTGCGGGTTTGCGGAACTGGACGGATCGGGATGAAGCGCGCCTTGCCGTCGGGTGTGTAGAAGTTGCCGTTGGCGAAGAAGCGGGTGCTGGCTGAGCTATGTCCAGCTTGAACACCCCCCGGGGGGGGGGGGGCGCGCCCCCCCCCCCCCCCGCGGCGGGGGGGGGGGGGGGGGCTGGCGGGGGGGGGGGGGGGCGCCCCCCCCCCCCGGGGGGCGGCCACCCCCCCCCCCCCG